>PXDC01000427.1 GCA_003565135.1 Verrucomicrobiota bacterium | reverse complement strand
CGCGGGCGATTCGAATGCTTCGCCCGACGGCATGGTCAGGGTCGGGGAGACGTGGCCGATGGTGGTGGTTTGTTGTTCCACCGCGGCCGGATAACCCACTCCCCAGAGGATCAGGGACAGGAAAAAGGCGAAGACGACGTTGAAAACAGCGCCCATGACGGACACGATGACCTTCGACGAGTAGCTGATGGGAGGGAGGTTTCGGGCTTCCGTTTCTCCCTCCACTCCCTGCATATCGGCGAGCTGGGGCAGGGCGACGTAACCGCCGAGCGGAAGCCACGAGACCCGGTATTCCACACCGTCGCGAACCCAGGAGAATATCTTGGGGCCGAATCCGATGGAGAAGCGTTCCACGTGCAGGCCCCGCCGTCGCGCGGCCAGGAAATGCCCGAGTTCGTGCACGAAGATGGACGCGCCGAAAAAGACGACGATGAGAAAGATCGACCAGAAGCCGGAGAGGAGAACGGTTATGAAATTTTCTTCCATGGTTGTGATTGGACCAGTTCGGACGCGGTCCGCCGGGCCGCTTTTTCCACTTCGAGGACATCGTTCACGGTCCGGGGTTCGAAATTATCGAACGCTTCCAGGGTGTTGTCGATCACATGTGGAATATGCAGGAAGGGGAACCGGTGGGCCAGAAAGGCCTCGACGGCGACTTCGTTGGCGGTGTTAAAGACAGCCGGAGCGACGCCGCCGGCGTGGAGCGCCTCTCGCGCGAGGGTCAGGCAGGGGAAGCGGCCCGGAGGCAGGGGAGCGAGATCCAGACGGTGAACCTCGCTGAAGTCGAGCCCTTTGGCCACTCCCGGCACCCGGCGCGGGTACATCAGGGCGTGGTGGATGGCAAAAGTCATGCAGGGAGGCGAAAGTTGGGCCAGGATGCTTCCGTCGGTCAGTTCGATCATCGAATGGATGATGCTCTGGCGGTGCAGCACCACGTCGATCCGGTCCGCGTCGAAAGAAAAAAGCCAGTGGGCCTCGATCATCTCAAGACCCTTGTTGGCCATGGTGGCGCTGTCGATGGTCACTTTCGGTCCCATGGACCAGTTCGGGTGCCGCAGGGCGTCGGCCGGGATGACCCGGGCCAGTTCGTCCGGCTCCCGGTCGATGAAGGCGCCGCCCGAGGCGGTCAGGATCAAGCGGGAAACGTCCTCGGTGCGGCGGCCCTCCAGGCATTGGAAGAGCGCGCTGTGCTCGCTGTCGACCGGAAGCAGGCGCACCTGGTGTTTTCGGGCGGCGGCGGTGACGAATTTTCCGGCCAGGACAAGGATCTCCTTGTTGGCGAGAGCGATATCCTTACCCGCTTCGATTGCGGCCAGGGCCGGGCCGAGAGCGGCGGTGCCGGAGCTGGCCACGAGGACCACGTCGGCCTCCGGCAGGACGGCGAGTTCGGTAATGCCCGAAATCCCGGAACGGAGCCGACACGCCCCGGGAAAGGCCCCGGCCTCGCGACAATCGCGGTACGCGTTTTCGTCGGCGAGGGCGGCGTGCGGCACGCGGAATTCACGGGCGATCTCGGCGAGTTCGCGGAAACGGCTGTTGCCGCTGATGCCGACGAGCTCGAGGTCGTCCCGGGCGTTGCGGATGACCGAGAGGGTGCTTTGACCGATCGAGCCGGTAGCTCCCAAAAGCACGATTCTTTTCTTCCCCGTCATGGCTGATAAATAAAGGCGTAAAGGAGTGTAAAGGCAACCGGGGCACTGAGGATGAGGCTGTCGGAAAGGTCGTAGGCCCCTCCGATTCCGGGGATGGTGCGCCCGGAATCCTTGACCCCGGCCTCGCGTTTGAAGACCGATTCGAGCAGATCGGAAGGGATCGAAATCGCGGCGATGGGAAGGGCCAGGGCGGCGGCGACGAACGGAGTCAGGGCCGGGGGCAGCCGGTCCGCAAAGAGGGCGGCAAAAACGCCTGCCAGAATGACCGAGGAAAGGAGCCCTCCCGCCACCCCTTCCCAGGTCTTGCCGGGGCTGAGCTCGGGTGCGAGTTTGTGACGCCCGGTGAGCGATCCGAATACGTAGGCGCCGATATCCGCGAACTTGACCGCGACCACGACCCAGAGCGCGAGCAGCAGGCCGGTGCCGGGATCGCCGGGAAGGAGGAGAATCTGCACGAAGAAGTGCAGGGGGAAGGCGATAAAGAGCAGGCCGAGGGCGGTGCTCCCCAGCGCGGCGATGCGCCGGCCGTGGGGACGGGCGAGCGATCCGAGCGCTATAAGGATCGTGGCCAGGGCGAGCAGGGACAGCCCCGCCAGGTAGGGATCGAACCGGTCGGCGGCCAGGCTCCCGTAAAACGGTGCCAGGATCAGGGCGGCGCCGGCGGCCACACCCGGGACGGGAAGCGGGACCGATCCGGTCCGTTCCAGCATGCGGTACATTTCCCACTGGCTGGCGGCCGCCAGCAGGGCGATCAGCCACACGCCGGCGTGGGCGCCGAATAGGAACAGGATACCTCCGAGCGCCGTCCAGAGGATGACGGTACTGAACGTTCGGCGTATCACAGGTGATGGGCGGTTGCGGGAATCGGTTCCTGCAACTGGTCGCTGGTCTTGCCGAAACGCCGCTCTCGGGCTTTGTAACATTCGATGGCGGTGAAAAATTCCCGCCGGTTGAATTCGGGCCAGAGGACCGGTGAAAAGTATATCTCGGAATAGGCGGACTGCAGCAGGAGGAAATTGCTCAGGCGGCTTTCGCCGGAGGTGCGGATGATCAGATCGGGATCGGGAATGTCCCCGGTGTAGAGGTGGCGGGAGAATCGTTCCCACGTGCATGATTCGGGATTTTCCGTGCCCTCGGCGGCCGCGCGGCAGTAGCTGCGTACGGCGTCGACGACCTCCGTGCGGGCACCGTAGTTCAGGGCGATAACCAGGGTGCGGTCGGTGAACGACGAGGTGGCCTCGATGATCTCCCGAACCTCGTCGGTCACGCGCTTGGGAAGGTCGTCCACCCGGCCGATACACTGCAGGCGAATCCGCTGTTCGAGCAGGTACGTCCGCTCCTCCCGCAGGAAGTGGTAGAGCAGATCCATGAGGGCGTTGACCTCCTCTTCCGGGCGCTGCCAGTTTTCGACGGAGAAGGCGAAGAGCGTGAGGTACCGCAGGTCGGTCTCTCCCGCCGCCCGCACCACTTCCCGCACCGCCTCGATGCCCCGCCGGTGGCCTTCGATTCGGGCCAGGCCCTGCTGGCGTGCCCAACGGCCGTTGCCGTCCATGATAATGGCGATGTGAGCGGGTTGCTGACCGGGTGAGCTTTTCATGGTTAAAGGGGTTTTCATAGCTGTCCGGACCGTATGGGTCAATTGCGAACCCCGTCAGCGGGTGAATTTGGGTGATGGCGGTTATCCGCGGGGCGAATGGGCGGGACGGCGGCCCGGCCGCCCGGCGGTCGTCCTCCGGCTTTCCCGTTGACAACGCGTTCCGGCCCGCGCCATCCTGCCGGCCATGGCACAGCCGATGCAACAGGAGGCGATCGACGCGGCGCTCCGGGAGCTTCCCGGGTGGCGGCACGAGGGCGGCGGATTGGTCAAAACGTTTAAGTTCAGGGATTTTTCCGAGGCCATTGCGTTTGTGGTGCGGGTGGCTTTTGCCTGCGAACGAGCCGACCACCACCCCGAGTTGCGCAATGTTTACAACCGGGTGACCCTGCGGTTCACCACCCACTCCGCCGGGAGCGTGGTGACGGAGAACGACGTCGCCATCGCCCGCGCGGTGGAGGGATTGGTGGCCGGGGCCGGCGGGACCGGGGAATGACGGTCGGCCTGGTCAGTGGCACCAGTGTGAGCCGGTCGGCGTTCTTCCGGTCGTGGGAGGAGATCTCACGCCAGACCGCCCACGGGGAGGTCCACGGGCGGCGATACGGGGACCTGGTTGCTCTCAACCGGCACGGACCCGGTGGAACCGTTCCGCCGCACGCCGTCAATCACCGGGCCAACATCCGTTTTTTCGCCGATCTCGGGGTGGACGAAATCATTTCCCTCAGTTCGGTCGGTTCCCTCCGGGAAGACCTGGCGCCGGGGGCGATTGTTTCGTGCGGCGATTACGTGTCCTTTCGTCCCATGACCTTTCAACAGCAGGAGATGCGGCCGGTGACGCCGCGGGTGGACAACGCGATGATCCCGGAAATAACGCGGGCCTGCGGTTTTGCCGTCGAAACCGGGTGTGTGTACGTCCAGATGCCGGGTCCCCGGTTCGAAACCCGGGCGGAGATTCGGGTCATACGCCACTGGGGCGATGTGGTCGGCATGACCATGGCAAACGAGGCCGACTTGTGCGCGGAGGTCGGCATCGGGTTCAATTCGGTGGCGGTGGTGGACAACTTCGCCCACGGGATTCTCGACCGTCCGGTAACCGCGGAAATCTTTCGGCGCCAGGTGGGTGAGAACCAATCCCGCGTGGACCGCCTCCTGGAGGTGTTCGCGCGACTTTTCGGCGGAAACGGCCGGGTCCGGGACGAAAAAACGTAAAATCGATGTTTTATTTCAGATCCCGCCGGTCCGGGGGTATTTACATTGCGGCCTTTGCTTGCAATCGCTGGGGGGCTGATCCATACTTCACCGGTTTATGAGCGATGCCGTAAGATCCATGTCCGTAGGCGAGTCCCGGGAGAGCCTTTTGCGCCTCCGGAGCAACATCAGTCACTATATCAAGGGTAAAGATGATGTCATCGACAAGGTGATCGTGTGTATGGTGGCCTCGGGTCACCTGCTGATCGAGGATCTTCCCGGGGTGGGCAAAACCACCCTGGCTTATTGCCTGGCCCGGTCGATCGACGCCTCCTTTTCCCGGATCCAGTTTACCAGCGATCTGTTGCCGGCCGATGTCATCGGGGTTTCCATTTACGACGAACGGGAACAGGTTTTCAATTTCAAAAAGGGGCCGGTGTTTGCCAATATCGTCCTCGCCGACGAGATCAACCGGACCACGCCCAAAACCCAGTCGAGCCTGCTTGAAGTGATGGATCGGGGAAAGGTTTCGGTCGACGGCGACACCTATTCGGTGGGCAATCCCTTCATGGTTTTCGCCACCCAGAATCCGGTCGATTACGGCGGTACCTTTCCGCTGCCGGAAAGCCAGCTGGACCGGTTCCTGATGCGGATCCAGATGGGGTATCCGGGTGAGGACGAGGAGTTGGAGATCCTGCGGAACTCCTTCCTCAGCTACGATGATATCGCAATGGATCAGGTCATGACGCACGAGGAGGTGCTCCGGTTGCAGGGCCTGGTGCAGGAGGTTTTTGTCGAGGACAGCATTCTCGAATACGTTATCAAGATTGTCACCGCGACCCGGACCGAGAGTGAGTTCAAGGCGGGAGCGAGTACCCGCGGATGTCTCTCCCTGAAGGTCGCGGCCCAGGCGAGGGCGCTCTACCATGGGCGCGATTTTGTTTTGCCCGAAGATGTCCAGGAGATGGTGGAACCGGTCCTGTGTCACCGGCTTCACCTGCGGCGTCAGACTTCCGATCCCCTGGAGGAACGCAGGATCTCGCGAACCATTCTGCACTCCATTATCGATTCGATTCCGGTTCCGATGTAACGGTTGCTCGGCGGAATCCGAAAGCGCGCGTACATGGCCGAACAAAGCAGGAGCATTTCCGCCTGGCAGGGTCCCGGGTCGCCGCCCGAAATCCGCCGGGGTGTGCGCGGGATCTTCAAGCGCATTTCGTCCATGATCGTGCCTCCACGGGGGCAGCGGTTCCTTCCCACGGCCACGGGATACATCCTGATCCTGCTGGCGGTCGGTATTTGTATCGCCGCCTACAATACCGGGAGCAACATTCTGTTTATCTCGCTGTCGCTGATTCTGGCCGGACTGCTGTTGAGCGGTGTGCTTTCGTGGATCAACTTTCGCGGCACCTGCTGGCGCCTCCAGGCGGAGCCGCCTTTCCGGGCCGGAGAAAAGGGTACGGTGGCGGTGGAGATTCACAACGGGAAAAAGTTGCTGCCGACCTATTCGGTCTGGTTCCGGATCCGGACCGAAGCGAGCGGGGACCGGGGTCGGGTGTTCCTGGAACACCGCCTGGATCCCGATTGCACGGCGTCCCTGGAATGGATTTTCGAGCCCACCAAACGGGGGATTGAGAGGATCACCCTGAGCGGGGCGATCTCCGAGTTTCCCTTCGGCTTTCTCCGCAAGTCGGTCGGAAGCAATCTCTCCCTGCAAGTGGTGGTTTGGCCGCGGCGGGTCGGCTACGATCTGCAGGAGTCGGCCATGGCCCAGCAGTTCGCCCTGCAGGGGGAATCGGCCCAGCGGATCGGGCCGGGGG
>PXDC01000132.1 GCA_003565135.1 Verrucomicrobiota bacterium | reverse complement strand
TTTACTAATACACTTCTTCACGTTAGCAAATTAAAGGCAGAGAATGTAAGGCCCTTAAGTGTGAATAATTTTTGGATACCTGATGATTTTATTGAAGAAAACGTGTGGTGGAGGTTTATAGACCGACTAAAGAATGTGAAGTTAGCTAAAGAGGCGATTGCAGAAAGGAACAAAGAAAACAAATCCGGCATAGCGAGTAAGTTTAATATATACAACAAGTCTTCCTTAAAAATGAAGGAGGTCAAAAATAAATCCATAGATTATTTAATAACTGATCCTCCTTATGGCGATACAATTCAGTATTCAGAACTTTCGTATATTTGGAATTGTTGGTTAGAGAAGGATTTTAAAATAAAAGAAGAGGTAATTATTAACCCTGCGCAAGAGAAGAGTTTTGATGATTATCAGAACCAGTTAAAACTATTCATCGCTGAAGCAAAAAGGGTACTCAAAAAAGAGGGCTATTTTACTTTGACATTTCAGAACAAAAATCTTCATATTTGGATTTCGGTTGCTGAGCTTATTCGGGATAGCGGGATGGATCTAATAGACATCTCATCCTACAGTACTTTTGGCAACCCTTATAATAAAAGTTGGTCGAAATTTTCTCCAAAATCAGACTTTTATGTGACATTTAAAAACACAGGGAGAGAAGTTACCAAAAAAAAGAAAAAGATACATCCGGAGGAAATAGCGAGAGATATTATTGCCTACTTTGATGATAATAACGGTGCTTTGTTTAATTTAAATAAGGCATACGATTTGTTCGTTGCCGTTGTTCTCAGTAAGATTTTTGAAGGATATTCAGTTCATAGTTATGAGAAGTTAGATGTTAAAAAAATTATTGACCTTTTTCAGAAAATAATAGAGTCAAATTATGGAAATATACAAAAGAGACTATTTCAAAATATTTAAGACAAACTTTAACTATGAGATAGTTAAAACTGATCTTGGAGAGGCAGTTAAAATGCCTCCAAGAGATGCTTTTATTTACAGTAGCATTACGGGTGCTGGATATTTGGAAAATCCTATATATCCTTTTACTCCAAAAGGATTGCTTAAGCTTTTTTATAATGCTTTCAACTATAAGTTTGTATCGGGAATTTTTGATAACGGTGTGTTAAAAAATACTCCATATATACTGTCCCAGGCCAAAGATTATTTATTTAATGGAGATAAGTATATTGTGCCTGTAGAATTTGAATCGGAAAAAAATCTCACTTCTTTATTAAAAGAAGGTTTTGATAATATTAATAATCCTGAACAGTATATTATCCAAAGAATAGAAACAAGCAAGCAAGGAAATGGCATGGAACCATTAATGGAATATCTTACTGCGGAATATTTTAAGAACCTTGGTTTTGTGGTTGAAAATCAGGTGCCACTTGCACATTCCTTGGGATCTCCCGACTTTGCTGGTTATGGATTGCTGAATACCATACAAAAAATTCATAAGTCCGGCTTCCTCTCTGGTAGTGGTTTCCACATCGTTGAATTATCTTTGATTAGAAATTTTAAAAATTTCAACGGTGATTCTTCTGAAATAAAAAGTCTGGAGTTACTAGTTGGTGAAGCAAAAACTGGCACTGCCCAAATGTCTAAACAATTAGAAAAATATTTGAGAACGGGTTTGTTTGATAAAGGTTTTGAAATTCATCCATCGAAATCTAGACCATCAGAGGATTACTTTGGTTTAATTACTCTAGACGAAGATTTTAAAGTTACGATTACTCTTCCCCAGAATAACTTTATTCCAAAAAATCCTTTGTCGAAAAAAGATTATATTCAATGGTTAGAAAATTATATTAAGTTTTACTTAATTGCTAATTTTACTAATGACGAGTTGAAAGACTTTTATTTGAGTATCAGGAAGTCACCTTTGAATAAAGAGTCCGATCTTGTGGATTTTGTTTTGGATACTAATATTGAGAAAATACTTGAAAAAATTAAACAGTTATTATAATTTATGGCCTTATCAAGTGATGAAATAATAAAACGCGAAATATTGGATACTCTTGGTTATAGACATGGGAGTATAAAATTAAGGATATTTCCACAAAGTAGCAGAGAGGATCAAAATTTATTCTCCGATGGAGGATTAACATTTGGTTTTAATGGCGTATCCTATGGGTCTTGTGATGCTTGTTGGTATATTGATGAAGAATGGGTAGATGGTTTTAATAATAAAAAGGTAGACAAACAACCAATTATTGCATTAGAAGGAACCGATGCGTTAAATCGAAATTCGGCCGGCAACGCTCTTTATCAAAGATTTCATCATGCGCTTGGTGCCGTAAAAAATGGCTTAGTTGGGGTTTATTATTTAAAAAAGGGCCCCGTCCAAATACAGCCGGATTTATATGGGATGGCTTACTATGCTTCTAAGATTGAAAAAGGTAATTACTTAGTTACAGATGATCTTATGGTGGTAAGGGAATTGCTAAAAAGGCATGGAAATAAAAATGCATTTGCTACTTTTATAAAAGATTATTTAGAAAAAATGCATAAAATATTTGATACAAAATTCCAGTTATTTTATGGTGGAGATTGGAATGAATTTGCCAAAAAGAGATCAACGATAGTAAAAGATGATTATGTTATAAAATATGCCGGAAGAAGTAGAAGAAATTTTACTGACGGATCTCAACGAGCAGGTCACATTGCAGTAGGAGAGATGTTTCTTACTAAGTACTATTTCTATGACAAAAAGTTTTATTATCTATTTCCAAAAATGACCCAAGAGGATTTAGATTTACTGGATAAAAGTAAAAATACTGACAAAGAGTGGTTTTTATTACGAAATGAACCAAATGTATTTATAAAGACTATTGATGACATAGAGGGCGTAGATAAAAATATAAAAAGAAAATTTTTACAAATAAAAGACGAACCATTAAAGGGTAATGCATTTAGGACATTCAATACATATACCAAGAAAATTGTGTCTAAACTAGAATCTGGAGAATACCGAATAAAGCAACAGTAAAAACTTTGGAAACAATATAATCATGACATGCCTAAAAATAGATTCTTGGACAAAAAATTATGCTCGACAAACTTAAAAGCAAATTGTTTACAAGACTGAATAAGTGGCGACGAGGCAGGTCGCTGTTTAGGATAGTTCAGGCAGAGACGAAAATAACTCCAGATATGAAAAAGGCTGTTAGCCGAGAATTAAGATCTCTTTGGATTTCGTGGAAGGAGTTTTGGGTCGTTGTGTTCTTGTTTTCCTTCTTTCTATTTCTAACATACGCACAAACACTTTCTCTATTTGAAAATCTTGTTTCCTTTATAAATTTGCATTACCCATTCCAATGGAACCCACTAACGCTAGTGAGCGATAATCATTATCAAGGACTGATTGCAGTATACTCTAGTGTAGGGGCAGTATTAGTTGGTTTGGTGTTTTTCGTTGCTCATTTAGCTGCGCAAGAAAGAAAAAAGATAGGATCATATAAGGGCTTTATCATTTTTAGAAGAAGTAGAATTTTCCCACTTCTACTTGCATACATATTATTTGCCTTTTTATTTATTTTCGGGTCAGTTAATGCTCTCAGTATTATCTCCATATTTTTGATTGGTATATTTACTCTTTATTCACTGTATAAAACATTTAGCTTGTTTTTTGATGATTTTGAGTTAAGAAAAGAGGAGAAAGAAGTTTCTTTCAGAAGACTTAATACATCTTTTCTTAAGGTTTTGGATCTGGAGATAAAAAAATTGATTGGCGATAATCAGCTCCGTAATCTAGCAAAAGATTATGATAATTTTGTCGAAGTAACACCATTCTCTCCCGTTAATAAACAAAATTATACTCCGATAAAAGCGAAGAAGTCGGGCGTGTTTACAGACTTAAATTTGAGAGTATTTAGAAAGCTTTTAACAAAACTTAAAGAAATAGATCCCCCAGAAAAAGAAATTGCTACTATGGGCTCTCAATCCCAAAACACTTTATCTGGACCAAGGAGGAGAGATCCTTATTGCTATCTTTCACCGCGATTTTTTTCTGACACAAAAGAAGTAAACGATGTATTACTTTGGGTCCGAAATGACTTGATCGCTGACGAAAAAAGTGCAAAGGAAGTTAAGGAATTTGTTCATCAAGCATTTTCAATAACCTCGCTAAATTTTGATTTAGAGCATTCACGAAATGACATAAGAAAACTTAAACTTCTCTCTTTAGATTTGGTTAGAGATCAACGAAGTGATGAGCTGGGCGAGGTCTTAAATAATTATACGAAGCTTATTGAGGACTTCTATTCGTATTTGGATCCATACGGCGGTGGCTTTTCGGAAAAACAAGCCCGCGACATGTCTATGGAAATATTCTTTGGTGGGCTCAAACCGATTGCGTGGATAAGTGAGGATGTTAGAGAAATATTTGAGCGTGGTATTGAATCTGACAATAGAGAAGTTATCAAAGAAGTAGGATATCTGCCGGTGCGTTTAATGCGATACGCTATAGATTATAAAGATCATTTAATCTTTCAACAATTTCAGTATTATCCCTTTCGTCTTTACAAGGCTTCCTTGAATGCAAAGAAGGCAGGCAAAGATGAGATCGCAACTTTTCTTTTTGATAGGTCATGGCGTTATCTAAAAGAGATCGCGGACTATTATTTAGAGCCAAAGCTGAAAAAAGAAGAAGATTATCCAACAGAAGAAGTACGCAATTTTGCATCTGCCATTCTAAAAATCTTTCAAGGTTTGCTCAAAAACGCTTTTGAAGAAAGAGACAGTGATAGTTTTAAGACATACCTATCAACCACAAATGGACTTTTCAGACATTTAGATATCACCGATCGTTACGAAAATGAAGAAATACAGCAGATAGCAGACTTTCTGAAAAATAAAAAAGAAGAAATGCTGTTCGGTCTGGCCAGTTGGATTTTTTATAAGTTTTATCAAAACAAGGAAGACGAGATAATCAAACAGTTTTACGGTGTAATTCAGGGCTCTACGCCCTCAAAAATAGAGGAACTAACAAATGTATTTTCTCGGATCCATAGCTTTGAGGTAGAAGATTTTTGGGGCTGGGATAACTGGGAAATGTCCGAGAAAGGAGAAGGGCAAGTGCATTCAATACAAATTTTGGAGAAGTTAGAGAGATTTTACGCGGTTAAAGCACTTTTTCTACTAGCTGGGAAAGCTGAAGAAGAAATTGAAAAAATTGAATTGCCTCATTCAAAAGACCTCGCTTATTTGGTAGAAGGTACAAGAGATTTGGTTAAAACTCTTGATGATGTAAAAGCAAATCCAGATAACTGGAAATTTGTTTTGAATGACAACGCCATAAACAAGGTTGATTCGTTTAAGACGTTGCTCACCAAGGCAAAAGAAGCACAGGAGCAAGAAGAGGTAGAACTCAAGCGAGAGCAAACAATCTCACAAAAGCGAGTACAAGAATTCAAAAAGGAAGTGCTAAAGACTTTCTACGAGGGTGCTAATATGCGCGATATTTTCGCCAAACACTTCAATACATACGAAGACAAGATAAAAGAGAAAACCGACAAAAAAGATCGATTTGGAATTAATATCGTTGACGATAAGGCTTCATTCTTTGACGAGTGGCATGTTCATTATGTTGGCTGGGGCGAAAATTACGGACGCGATCTTGCTTCCGGCGAAAGTTCTTATTTACTTGATGACATAGCAAAAGATTGTGAGGAAATTCTCAAAAAGGATTTTGAGGCCACGCTGGAAAAGTTTGATAATCCTGACGACATAGTAATTTTCGCAACGAATATAGCATTCTGGCGGTTTTTTGAGGACTCAAAGAACTTCAAGTCGAAGTGGCACAGAGATATTAAACAGCTTGAAGTTAAAGGATTTGGTGGTTGGTATGATTTCAACGGCAAATTAATTCCTGTTTTCGAGATATACCACCGGAAGATAGATAAACAGATTTTGATTTTAAATAAATCAAATATAGGGCGACTTGCTCAACTCTCCCCGCTCAATGAGGGTGAGAAGGAAGAATCGGTTGAGGATATTTTCTACATGGACATACAGGCATTTTCTAAAAACGAGGAATTAATGGAAGAATTTATCAAAAAACCGCCAGAATGGTTAAAGAAAATCGGAAATGAGCAGAAACAGCGCGAGCATTTGCAGGAACGCGTCCGTATTCAAATTTTTGAGCGGTTTGAATATAATAAACCCGAAGATTTCGAAGGACACAAGCTGTCTTTGAAAGAAGACTAAACCCACCCACCACCCTTTTTGATTTTGTAGCCCCGCAAAAAAATCGGGCCCCGCTATCCAGCGGGGTAAACTCCGCCGAAAAGCAAAAGGGCAAAAAG
>PXDC01000143.1 GCA_003565135.1 Verrucomicrobiota bacterium | reverse complement strand
TGGCGGCGATCGCCGTCGGAGTGCTTTTTGTGCCTTCGGTTCAAAAGGCGCTGTTGACCTGGGCGTTGTCCGGACCGGAGACGGAGGTGAGCGTTGAAGAGGTGCGGCTGCGGCCGGGTTCGGCGTTGATTACCGGGTTGGCGGTGGAATCGCCGGAGGCTCGCTTCCGGGTGGGGAATCTGGAGTCCCGCTTCAGCCTGGGACCGCTCCTGTTCCGGCGTACGGCGGAGGTCGAGGTGTTGTCGGTTTCCGGCCTGGTCATCGATTTCGACGAGCCGGAAGATCCGCCGGAGGTGGATCCGTGGGAGGAGTTCGCTGGTTTGCTGGCGGACTTGCCTTTGGATTTCCGGATCGGGGAATTGCGGGTTGACGGCGTTTTCGGGAACGCGGCCGGGACGTCCGTGGGCTTCGTTTTGGAAGGGCGGGACCTGGATTCGCGCCGGGAGGATGGGCGGCTGCTGATAACGCTCGAAATCGACGATCCCGTCCTGCCGGGCGACGAGCCCTGGAGCGCCGAGATTGAAGCCCGGCCGGCCTTCGATTCCGAGGGCGTGTGGCAGAGCCTGTGCGCCGACGGGGTGCTGTATCCGGGGCCGGGGACGAACCCGCTTCTCGGTTTCCTGCTTTGCGCCACGCCCACCGCTGACGGGGAAACTTATCGGCTCGAAGTCAAGTCTCCCGGCGGTCCGGATCCTGACAAGGTCCTTCTGACCGCCGACGGCGAATGGTTCCGCGAGGAACACCGCGTGGCCGGAGAGCTCGGTATCGATGTCGCCAGCGCCCATCTTCCGGCGTTTCCCGGTCAGGACGATTTGCCGGCGTTTTCCGTTCAGGCGGAAAAGGTTTTTGGGCTGTCAAGGGCCGGGGAGTTGGATCTGGCCGGGAGGTCCGGCCTGCGCTTTTCGGAAATCTCGGAGCGTTTCGGGTTTCCGGAAGCGTTGGACGAAATCGCCATCGACAGCGTGCTCGGTATCAAGTTGTCCGAGACGCGCCTGGAACTCACGTCCCTCGATGTCGGCATCTCGGAAAAGGCCGGTGTCGATCTCGCGCGGCTGCGGGTTCCGTCGCCTTTGGAGATTGATTTGAGCGCAACCGAGGAGGGGTTTTTGCCGGAATTCGAGGAACCGATTCTTTGGGTCGACATTCCCGGTCTACCGCCGGAACTGATCGGGTTGTTCCTGGATGATCTTCGCCTGGAGTCCGCACCGATCACCGCCCGGTTCGCCCTTTCCAGCCGCAACGGCCGCATCGAACTCGACACGCCAGAACCTTTGGCTCTGCGCGACTTCGTGCTCTTCGACGCCGAGGGCGTTCCCTTGGTGGAGGCCGATCTGGCCCTCACGCCCTCGGGTTTTCTGTCGCCTGCCGGATTCGATTTCAGTCTGGCGGCCGAAGGGCAGGTCCTGCCGGTGCGTTCTTTGGACCTGGCCTTTCACACTTCCGGTCCGCTTCCCCTGGCCGAAACGGAAACCACGTTGAGCGTCCGCGTAGGGGACCTGCCGGAGGATCTGTTTTTGTTGCTGGCTGAATTCAACGGCACCGTCACCACGTCCCACCCCGACGGCGAGTTCCTTCCCGAAGGAGTGGCTTTCGACCTGGATCTGACCGCAACCCCACGGGCGGAGTTTCCGTTTCGACTGCCCGGGCGATTTGCCATCACCGGTGAACTGACTCAAAGCGCAGGCGAGTTTCCCTACGCCTTGAACGCGCTGGATGCGGCGTTGTATGGGGATGATCCTGCTCCGTTGCTTACGGCAAGAGTTGAACAACCCATTGGTTTCGACGTTGCCGATTCGATCGTCGAGCGATTCCCCGAGGGGAATCTCCTGACCGTTAATCTCGCCGTACCCCGGCTCGTGGAATGGGTTCCAGAGGAATTCCGGGAGGGTTTGTCGGGCGGCGAATTGCGGGGCGGTTTTTGGGTGGCGCGGGAAAACCGGAGCCTTCGGCTGGAGGTAACCGACGGTCCGGTCACGATTGCCGGGCTCGGGTGGGCGGCGTTGGGCGACGGGACGGAGTCCGAACTGCAACTGTCTTTTGTTCCTTTCGCCGTCTACAGCGAAGACCGGCTCGGATTCGGTTTTGAACGAATCGCGGTTGGAGCGAATGGATTTGAATTGGGGGAAGCTTCGGCGCGGGTGGAAGGATTCCCGGACGGCAATGGCGGCGGGCTGAGTTCTTTGACGGGCGACGTCTCGGTACGGGGCGACCTGGTCTCCTTCCGGCGCCTCCTGGGCGAAGACTTTTTGCCCGACCTGGATCGCGGCGCGTTTACTTTCGAAACCGTGTTTGAAGGCGACCTTGCGGATCGGGTTGCGACCTATACCGGATCGCTTTCCCTGCCCGAGCTGCGTTCGCCGGCCGGGGACGATTCTTTTGCCGTGGGTACGGAGTTTTCCGGGGACGCTTCGGAATCCGGCGGTCGGGGTGAGTTTCTTATGGCGATCAGCGGTGCGGATTTGACCCAGGAGTTGCGGTGGACCGTTGAGGCCACGGCGGCGGAGGCGGACGAGTTGCCCTCCGTGCGGATTCTCGGGTCCAGTGAGTACCTGGATTTTATCCGGCTCCAGGCTCTGGGCGAGCTGTTCTCCGGATCGGAGGCTCCCGAGGCCGAACCTGTTGAACCGGTGTTTCGGGAGCGTTTATTGCCGTTGAGGCTGGAGGCGGAATTGACCGTCGATCGGGCGCGAATGCCTCCGGATATTGAGGTCTATGACTTGCGGATCGATTTGCTGGGCGACGATGAGATCCTGGATTTGCGCGAGGCGCGCCTGCGACTACTGGAGGATGGAGAAATTGTGGTCGCGGGCCGATGCTCGCTCGATCAGGGAACGCTGGTACTGGCTTCGTCGGGTTCCGTTTCGGGGATCGTGATCCAGGACTTGCTGCGGCAGGCTTTGGGTGTTGAGGATCCTGATATACGAGGCCGCTTCGGACTCGGATACGAGGTGGCGTCGCGTGGCGTGGTGGCGAACGAACTGTTCCGCAACCTGGAGGGCGGCCTGAATGTATTCGGTGAAGGAGGACGTTTGTCGCTTACGATTCCCGACGGACGCATGCAGCGGGTCCGGCAGCTTACCGGAATGCAGGAGGGAGCTATCGGCTCCCTGATCGCCCGTCTGGCCGGCGCACCTCCGGGTGTGCAGGCCCTGGCGGAAAGCCTCAACCTGCTGACCGATATTCCCTATAATACAATCGATGCCCGTTTGACCATGAGCGAGGGAAGTACCTTGATCGTCGAGCACATGGAGTTTATCGGACCCTACCTGTTTGTTCGGGGAACCGGCCGCCTGGATAACATCAATTTAGAGGCAATCGAAAACACCCCCCTCGATCTCAGGGTGGAACTGGGCGCGCAGCGGGGGCTGCGGGAACAGTTTCGGATTTTAAACCTGTTGTCCGATCAGGTCAATCCGACCGGGTACCAGATGCTGCGACGCCGTCCGGTCCAAGTCACCGGCACCCTGGGCGAGCCCAACATTCGCGAAATCTGGGACCTGCTCATCGATGCCGGCTTCGGCGCCGCCACCGCCCGCGAAGGAGACCGCCGGGACCCTGTCGACGACACCATCCGAGGCATCCGCGACGCATTGGGTTGGTGAACCTGAGGCTTGGCAAGGTGCTCAGCCCGTAGCGCGCCTTTGGCTCGCCACGGTCGTCTGTTACTTTGTGTCTGATACATTGTGTCTGATATTTTGGGTCTGATATTTTGGGTCTGATATTTTGGGTCTGATACCTTGTGGCGACGGACTTTACGTCCGGAGATCCTCCCGAGGTAAACTCGGTCGCCACAATCTTGGATTCTCCCGAGGTGAACTCGGTCGCCACAATCTTGGATTCTCCCGAGGTAAACTCGGTCGCCACAATCTTGGATTCTCCCGAGGTAAACTCGGTCGCCACAAGTAGTGTCTCAAATGGATAAAAGTTGTTTGGAGGGCGGCGCTCCCGCGCCGCCGGCCATGCGGGAGCATGGCCCTCCAGGGGGAACAGCCTATGCGATTCGGTTAAGCCCAAAGTAGAACACGCTTCCAGCGTGTTATCTCAGGCTTCCGCTGAGCATCATGCGAAGTCCCGTGCCTGCCGGGAGAAGCCTAACTACTTCGATCCACCGCCATAATCGAATGCCACATCCCTCTTACTCCCGCGGCTTCAGTTGCCGATGAAGGTAGGCGTAGATCAGGCTGTTGATGTAGGCTTGTTGACGAAGGTTCGCCGCGCCGGAGTGACCGCCTTCGATGTTTTCGTAGTAAAGCACATCGTGTCCCTGGGATTTCATTTTCGCCACCATCTTGCGGGCGTGGGCCGGGTGGACGCGATCGTCGCGGGTGGAGGTGGTGAAAAAGATTTTCGGGTATTCGGTTTCCGGATGCACATTTTGGTAGGGGGAGTAGCGGCTGAGGAAGGCCCAGTCGTCGGGGACATCGGGATTGCCGTATTCGGCCACCCAACTGGCTCCGGCCAGCAGGCGGTGGTAGCGTTGCATGTCCAGCAGCGGCACTTGGCAGACCACCGCGTTGAAGAGGTCGGGGCGCTGGGTGACGGCGGCGCCGACCAGCAGTCCGCCGTTGCTGCCGCCCTGAATGCCGAGTTGCTCCGGCGTGGTCAGACCCCGGGCGATCAGGTCTTCGGCGACGGCGATGAAATCGTCGAAGGCCCGCTGACGGTTTTCCCGGAGCGCGGCCTGGTGCCAGGCCGGACCGAATTCGCCGCCGCCCCGGATGTTGGCCAGAACGAATACTCCCCCTTGTTCCAGCCACGAAGCCCCCATGACCCCCGAATAAAAGGGGGTCCGGGAGATTTCAAAACCGCCGTAGGCGTTGAGAAGCGTGGGCCTCGGTGTGCCGGCCTCCAGCGGGTCCGGTCCGGCCACAAAGTAGGGGATCTTCGTTCCGTCGGCCGATTCCGCTTCGAACTGAGTGACGGTGAGCCCGGTCGCGTCGAACCAGGCCGGTTCGGCGCGGACCTCGACATGTTCATCATTGGCCGCGTCCGCCCGGAACAGGGTGGTCGGGGTCAGGAATCCGGTGAAGGCGTAAAAGAAGGTGTCGCTGCGGTCGTCCGTGGTAATCAGGTGAATCGTTCCCAATTCCGGCGCCGCGAGTGGGCGTTGCTCCCAGTCTTCGCCGTTGTGGCGGAACGCGTAGAGCCGGCCGGTCACGTTTTCGAGGACCTGAACCAGCACCCTTGTTTGGGTCAACGCCACATTGGCGATCGAGGCGCGCGGGCCAGGTTCGTAAAGCACCTCGAATACGGGGTCTTCCGCGAGAGCCGTTTCGAGCGCCGTCGCGATCAGCGAACCCTGCCGGTAGTCCTGTCCGCCGGAGGTCCAGTCGGATTTGAGTTCGACCAGGATGCGTCCGTCGAGAACCCCCGACAGACGCGCGTCGTCGGGGATGTGCATCCGGTGTAGTTGTTCGTCACGGTAGAGATAATAATACCGGGTGAAAAAGCCCGGCGCGCGAACGATGAGATCGTGCGGCGTCTCGCCGTCCCATATCCGGAAACCCGATACGGAGACGTCCGAGACTTCTCCGCGAAAGACGGTTTCCGCGTCCTCCAGGG
This sequence comes from Verrucomicrobiota bacterium, assembly GCA_003565135.1. Taxonomy (GTDB): domain Bacteria; phylum Verrucomicrobiota; class Verrucomicrobiia; order Opitutales; family T3Sed10-336; genus PXDC01. The sequence continues at coordinate 765 of PXDC01000143.1, read as the reverse complement.
GAGTCCCCCGTTTCCAGAGCCGGACTTCGCGCGGGTAACCGGAATCGGTCAGGCTGCCTTCTCCGAAATCGGTGCCGACGAGGACACTGTCTCGGTCCCGCCAACTGATACGACTCTTGGCTTCCGGCAACTGGAAGCCGTTTTCCACAAAGCGACCCGTTTCCCGGTCGAACTCCCGTCGCACCACCGCGTCGGATCCGCCCCGAGAAAGGCCTATCATGAATCGGTCATAGTCGGGATACCGTCCATTGGAACCGGCCCACACCCAGTTTTCGTTTTCCTCTTCGGCCAGCGCGTCCACATCCAGCAGCACCTCCCATTCGGGTTCCCCCTGGGAGTAACCCTCCAGCGAAACGGTTCGCCAAAGACCCCGCACATGGGTTTCGTCCCGCCAGAAGTTGTCGATGTGTCCCCCGCGCAAGCTAGGGAAAGGGATGCGGTCGGCGGAAGTGACGATTTCCAGCGCCCGTTGATGAAGGGAGTCGAAGAGCGGATGCTGTTCCAGCAAGCTTGTGCTGTGTTCGTTCTGCTCGCGGGCCCAGGCGAGCGCGGCTTCGCCTTCAACTTCTTCCAGCCAGAGGTGTGGATCGGTATCGGCCATAAGCAGACAGCAAGGAAACAGGCTCGCCGCAAGGCAAGCGAGAAGACGTCGAAAAGGATAAGCCATAGGTGAAAAATTGGTTTCGTTCCTATCATTGTGAAATTCAGCGGGAAATGAACACTATTTTTTGGGGGCGAGCCCTTCGGCAGGCTCTGGGCAGGGGG
>PXDC01000304.1 GCA_003565135.1 Verrucomicrobiota bacterium | reverse complement strand
CCTCGTGGAAGTGCGCGCGGAGCGGCTCGACGGCCTCGTTCCAGCGCTGCGGGTGAGGCGCGTCGGCCAGAGCGACCGATTCGATGACACTCCCGTTGAACCCGTGGCGGATGCGGAGCTCTCCCCCGTCGAGATTGACGTACGGGTGCCAGGTGGCGGAATAGAAACCCTCGTCGGCGTCGATGGTTTCGCCCAGCAGGACAAAGCCCATCCTTGGGAAGCTGACGTTGTCCGGGAAATCGAGACGGGTTAGGGTCATGGTGGCACGGAGGGCGAAGTCGTGACCGGCGCCGAGTTGGGAAACCGCGGCGACCGCCATGGCGTTCTCCCAGCTCCCGGATTCGCGGGAAAGCCTCAGGGCTCTCGGTTCCAGCGACCAGTCCCGTCCGCTCGCGGTCAACGCGTCGCCCGCGTCGCGGCCGGGATCGCTTCCGAAGGAAAATGCGGGGTAGGGGGAGATTCCGGGATCGAGCGGGGGGCTGGGCGCATCCGGGTCGACGTCGGGGTTTTCGTGTGCGCCGATATCGGGATTCCCGTGGTAGAGCGGATTTCCCCAAAAATCGAGGCCGCCGTGGCCGTCGACCGCGCGGCCGCGGCCGATGGCGGGTGAATCGGCCTGCAGCCGGTAGCCCGCCAGGCGATCGGGGTCGGCCATATCGACATCCGTGGCCCCGGTCCCCGGGGCCACAAGGCGCGGGTTGACGGTGAACGCGTTGGTGCCGCGCGGCGGTACGTTGTAGAAGAGGTTGCTGTCGAATTCCGTGGTCTCCGGGTCCGGCTCGATACCCCAGCCCCCGGAATCCTCGAAATAAAAGATATTGTTCCAGAACGAGGTGTGGATCGGGGTGCGGTTGTGGGGTGCGGGATTGGCGAAAATATTGGCGTTCAAACCGGCCCGGAAATAATGGGTGTTGTTGTGGACCCGGACGTCGCGGACGGCGTCGTCGCCGGGAAAACCGTAAAAATAAGCGCCCACCCGTTCGTTTTCGCTGATGTTGTAGCGAATGGTGATGTCCTCGTTGATACCGCGTTTCATGATCCCGGCAAACCAGTGATTGCCGTGACTGTAGTTGTACTGGATGATGGTGCCCCGTGAGTTCCAGTCGGCGTCGAATCCGCCCCGGTCGTTGTCCTGGGTGAGGTTGCCGGTGTTGCCGTAGGCTTCGTTGAATTGCATGACCGCGCCGACGGTATTGAAGTTGAAGACGCTGTGTCCGGTGCTGAAGCGGCTGGAATAGGCCAGGGTGTTGTATTCAAAGACCGGATTCTCGCTGATCCGGAAAATTGCGGCGTTGCGCCCGCTGCGCTCGACCCGGTTGTTGCGAATGACCACGTTCTGCCAGGGAAGGTAATCGTCGCTGGTGATGTTACGGAAACTCGCATTCAGCTGTTGGTTGCCGATGCCCACGCCGCCGACGTCGCGGACAACATTGTTTTCGATCAGGAGGTCGCGGAATTTGCGGGGCTGGTTTCCGGCGGCGTGGACATGAATCCCGCCCCGTAATTTTTCTCCGACCTTGCCATTGACGCTGTGCACGTAGCAATTGCGGATGGTAATACCCCGGGCGACACCGAGCGATGTGCCGAAGGCGGTGGGGAAGGCGGCGTCTACAAGGACGTGGATACCGCGAAGATCACCCTGGTCGCCGTCGGTTCCGTCGGTATTGGTTATTTCGAGATTGTTGATTTCCCAGAACTCTCCGTTGTGCAGGAAAAAGGTGGCGTTGACCAGGCCGTTGCCGTTGAGGATGGGTTTATCGTCGATGTTTTCGTGTAAAACGGTGCCGTCCGCCGGATCGTAGGCGGTGACGAGGATGGGTTCGCTTTCGGTACCCCGGCCGGTGGGGACGAATGATCCGTTAAAGATGGCGCCCCGGGCGAACAGGATTTGCGAACCGGGCGGAAATTCATGGTCCCGGTATTGTTCGAAATCAGCCTGGGTATCGATGTGGAATACGGGGGTGTCGTTGGCCTGTACCGTTGAAAGCGGGGCGATGGCGGCAAGAAGCAAAAAGAGGATTCCGCGGAAGGGTTGTTTCGGGCGTAAAGGGGCCCGGACGGTCGCCGGACGGCGTCGGTTACGGTTGACTGGTTTCATCACTGGGCGGCGCGCCGGCCGCGGGGAACGAGCTTGTGGTTCAGCGGTCGGCGCGGGTGCGCGCGAACAGTTCTTTGAGAAAGTCGTTGTAATCGGAGCCCCGCGAGGTGGCGGGATCCCAGGGGGCGTCCCGGCTCGGCAGGTGAGTGCGGAGGGTATTCAAAACGGACTCGTACTGGGAGCGTCCGGCAAGGTTGGTCCATTCGTGAGGGTCGGCGCGGTGGTCGTAGAGTTCTTCCGCCCCATCTTCGTAGCGGATGTAGCGCCAGTGCTCCGTCCGGACCGCATGGTTGCCGTAGGCATGGGTGGTGATGCTGGCTTCAAAACCGGGAGCATCGGGATTGTCGAGCAGGGGGACGAGGCTTTGGCCCTCGTTCCGCGGATTGGGCGGCAGGCCGGCCAGGTCGAGAAGGGTGGGATAAAGATCCGTATGGTTGACCGGGCGGTGGGTTTGCCGCGGTTCGCGGTCCTCCGGGCGGACGATGACCAGGGGGATCCGGGTGGATTCCTCCCACAGGGTGTGTTTGGCCCAGATGCCCTTTTCGCCCAGGTGGTACCCGTGGTCGCTCCAGAGCACGATCACGGTGTTCCCGGAGTGGGGTCCGTCGGCGAGGGCGTCGAGGACGATGCCGACGCAGTGGTCGACGAAGGATACCGAGGCGAGGTAGGCTTGAACGGCCTTCTCCCATCGGCGCTCTTCCCGCATCCAATCCATGCGGGGAAAGGCGGGGAGTTCGGAGAAACGGAGAGCCGTTTCGGGCAGATCGTCAAATTGTGAATCGCGGTGCGGGGGCAGGACGATCGTTTCGAGCGGGTGGCGGTCGAACCATTTTTCGGGCACGTACCAGGGGACGTGCGGGCGGACAAAACCAACGCTGAGAAAGAACGGCCGGTCGTGGTCGCGTCGAAGCTCATCCGCGGCCCAGCGGGCCGATTGGTAATCGGGCATGTCCTCGTCGGTTTCGGGAAAGACGCCCCAATCGGTACTGGTGCCGCGACCGCCGGGGGGAATGTAGGAAATCCGTTTCTCGGGCCTCGGGCCGAAATCGCGGGATTCGAGGCCCACGCGGTCGAAGGCTTCCGCGGGCGAACCCTCGTGAAAGATTTTTCCGGTCGACAGGGTGGTGTAGCCGTGATCGCGGAAGTACTCGGGAAGCAGCGAGGTGCCGTCGATTTCGGCGTTATCGAGCAGGATTTTGAGGTTGTTGTGACCGTAGATGCCGGTGGTGGAGGGCCGGAGACCGCTGAGCAGTGCCGCGCGCGTGGGCCCGCAGAGCGGGGCGGCGGCGTGGGCGTTGGTGAAGAGGGTTCCCCGGCGGGCGAGCGCGTCGATACGGGGGGTGTCGGCCTTCGGGTGGGCGTTCATAACCCCCACCCAGTCATTCAGATCGTCGATCGCGATCATGAGAATGTTCGGATGTTCGGCGCCGGCCGGCGTGGACGGAAGGGCGAGGGCGGAAGCGAACGCGAGGAGCGGGGTGAGCAGGCGGAGGGCGCGCATAGGGAAAGGTCGGGTTCGGCGCCGAGTCCGGGAGTGGACCGGCTCGGGTTGCGGTGGCGTCATGATGGGCGAATCCGGCATGCGGGCAAGAATGTTCTGGGGCCCACGGGCAGTCGGATGGTCGACGTTCTGCGTCAACAAGGCAGGTGTTTCCGGGCGGTTGGCTGCGGACCGGCCTTTGCGTAGAACCTATACCCGAACCTGACACCGTCCCGGCAAGGCCTACCGGAAGAGGGTTGAGCCCGGCCGGTGAGCGGTGTGACTCGGGAAGGACTACTGCGGGAACTGGATGACCTCGCTGACCCGGCTGCCGTGGCCGCTGATCATGCCGAGGTTGCCCAGGCGCTCCGGTCCGGCCGATTCGACGTGGCCGTCGAGGAAATAAACGTTGGCCCGGCGGTTGTGCCGCAAGGCGATGGAACCGTCGCCCCCGGCCTGGATATCGTTGATCCGGAACCGGGTCATGCCCCGGGGGTCGACGCTGTCCGCCATGAAGGGATAAAGGGACGGGTCGCGGACCTCGTTTGTGTTGAGGATCCAATCCGCGTTGCTTTGCCCGAAGGGGCTGCGACGACTCCCGTAGGGGTCGAACTGCGGGTCCTGGATCATGAACATGCCGTAGCCGCTGCGCCAGCTCCAGGCGGCGGTCGAACCGCCGTCGTAAATATCGTTGTCGGTCAATTCGTTTTCCCCCGTCGGGCACATGGTCAGCATCCGGTCGTCCAGGAGCCCGGCGTTTTCGAGCTGGGTCGCCCAGCGGCCGCGGCCATCGCCGGCGCCGCCCCCTTCGAAGGTTTCCAGCACGTGCTGGTTGTCGCTTATGAAAAGCTGAATCAGGTTGCCGCACTCGCGGAGATTGCTCATGCATTGCGTGGCCCGGGCGCTGTCGCGGACCGATTGGACCACCGGGATGAGGATCGCGGCCAGAATGCCGATGATGGCGATGACCGTCAGGAGTTCGATCAATGTGAAGGCGTTGCTGGATAATCTTTTCATTACTGTGTTTGAGGTTTTGTCGATTCGGTGTCGCGCCGGCGGAACCGGACGGAGGCGTCTGACTCTATTAAGGAATCAATAAGGCCGAAACGTCCGGGGCGTGCAACGGGCTCGAAGGTCGCATCGTTGAAATTGAGGGTACCGAAGCGTGAATGGCGGGTTTCCCGGAGCCGGGGACATTACGGGTGGGGGAAGCCGGTTTTTAATACGGGAAATCGGCCCCCAGGTTGCTCCGGTTGACGGAATGAAAGAATGCGTCGAGCTGCCGGATCAGGCGGCGGGTTTCTTCGGGCCTGGCCGCGGCGAGATCGTTGGATTCTTCCGGGTCTTCGGCCAGGTCGTAAAGCTCGAACGAAGCGCGGTCGCTGCCGAATGAGCCCTCGCGGCCGAAACGTTGCCGGAGGTGGGTGGGAACGTTGGAAAAGAGTTCGTCCAGCCGGGCACCCGGTGTTTCTTTAAAGGGAGAGTCGGGGTCGGAAAAAATCAACTTGTAGCGGTTTTCGATCAGGGTGTGGCGGATGTGGCCCCGGTGCAGTCGTTGAAAGCCGGCGACCACAAATCCGGGGCGTTCGCCCGGGTCGCCCTGCAGGGCAGGGACCAGGCTCACGCCGTCGATGGGCCGGTCATCGGGCATGTCCAGTCCCAGGTAGTCGAGCACCGTCGGGAGGTAGTCATAGGTTGCGCTCATGAACAGGCTTCTTCCCGGGACGATGTGTTCCGGCCATTCGAAAACGGTCGGCATGCGAATACCCCCTTCATAGGGCGAATGTTTCGATCCCCGAAAGGGGCCCGAAGACGCGTAACCCCGGCGCACGAGATTCCGGGCGGCGCCGTTGTCACTGGTGAAGGAAACGAGCGTTTCCCGTTCGATCCCGAGGGAGCGCAGTTCGGTGCGCAAGCGACCGATCTGTTCGTCCATGGCGGTGATGCTGCCAAAGTAATGCGCCTGTTCTTCCGGAAGGTGCGCATACATTTCCAGGTACTCCGATCCCGCAACAACCGGTTCGTGTGGTGTGTGAAACCAGACCAAGGCCAGAAAGGGCTTCTGCTCTTCCGCGTTTTCCCGCATAAACGGAATGACCCGGTCCATGATAATGCGGCTGCTGTCTCCGTCCAGGTCGTCGGTCGCGACCTCGCCGTTGTGAACGTAGGGCCTGCCGCCCTTCCAGGGCTCGCCTTCCCGCTGCCCCCAGTTGTTCCAGCCGGTCGGGGTCACGGTCGGATCCCAGGTGGGAACGGCGGAGGTGGTGACGAAGGATTCGTCGAAACCGTGGTGCCACGGCGGTGAATACACGCCGCGGCTGAGTTGTTCATCCGGAAAAACCCAGCCGTTGTGCCATTTACCGAAGATCCCGGTGGCGTACCCGGCGTCGCCCAGCAGGTCGGCGATGGTGTTCTCCCCGATACGCATACCGCCCGTATGTGCGGCATGGATACCGTATCGGGAGAAATGACGTCCGGTGAGAACGCTGCCGCGGGTTGGGGAGCAAATCGGGCTGGCGGCGTAGAACCGTTCCATGACCATGCCGTTGGCCGCCATCGCGTCGAGGTGGGGCGTACGTAGTTCGCGGTTGCCGTTAAAGCCGACGTCGCCCCAGCCCTGATCGTCGGACATGATGAGGATGATATTCGGCCGGGCTGCCGGCGGTTCCGCGGATGCGTTTTCGGCCGAAACCCGGGGAGCGACAAAAGCGCACCAGAGGATACCGGCAAGGATCAACCGCGTTGCGAGAGGGGCCGTG
>PXDC01000384.1 GCA_003565135.1 Verrucomicrobiota bacterium | reverse complement strand
TGCTACGTGGCGGACACCTTTCGGAATAGTTTGGGTGTTTCGCACAAGATTTCACGAATAACGGACTAAGCTACGCTCGACACACCGCCTTAACCGAGCAGCATTCGACCTAATCGAGAGCGAGCACCAGCCGGTAAAAGTAGCGGTCTGATTCCGGCCGCGGCAACCGCACCGCGAACCCGCCGTTTCCGTCGTGGACGGGCGTGACCGGGTAACCGGTAAACTGGCCGTTCAACCCGTCGCTCACCTCGACGTTGAAACGCACCCGTCCGGCGTAACGTCCGGGCCAGCTCCAGGCCAGCTCCAATTGGCCGGTATCGCCGGCAACGGGATCGATGTGAACCGCGGGTGGCGAAAGGTTTTCCCTGGGGACATCCCCCGGAAGACTGCCCGGATCGGTCGGATCCGTTCCCTCGAGGTATTGCTGCAGCGCGCTGTAGCCGCTTCCGTCATAACTGGCAAAAGGATTCAAGCCCTGGTGTCCGAAGAAAAACCGTTCCCAGGAGTCGGGAAGCAGGTTGCCGTCGGTGTCGCCGGGCGATGCAACCGGCACCGAGCGGAGCGCGAGGGAAAGCACTTCCACGGCCTCTCCGGAGCAGGAAAACGCCGGCGCGAGCCGGTAACCTTCAACCTCCAGCCGGCTTCCGGCCGCGAGCGGAAACCCCGCCGGAAAGGCGTAGGGAGATCCGTTGCGATCGAAGAGGCTGACCGTTTCCGGCCCGTCGGCGACCCGAAGAACGGTGCAGGCAGGGCCGAAGGACTCCGGTATCACTTCGAGGTCCCAAACCAGCGGCAGGCGCGCTCCCGCAGGCAAATCGAGAATATCCCGGGCCGCAAGGTGGGCCCGGTCGATCTCGTTTTCCTCCATTCGCGTTCGCCCGAGGTAGGATTCGGGCAGGGTTCCACGGACGAGAAATTCCCGGAACACATCCAGGGGAAGCGGATAGAGGCCGGGCTCGTCGTTATTATACCGGATGGAAATCCGATACACCTCGCCGGCAAGTGCCAGAAGCGTATCCGAATCCCGGATCGCACCGGAAAACAGGCCGTCTTCGATTCCGGTCAGGATTCCCTCAAGGGAATAAACCTCCCCGGGCGTCCTCTCCAGAGCCAAAACCTCGGATCGGCTCAGCACCCGGCGGCCGGCGTCCCCGCCTCGAAAGGGGAAGATTGAGGGGCGAGCCGATTCGGCCGGGTCCAGGATGCCCCGCGTCTCGAGCAGCGCGGCGATCTTGTATTCGACCAACGCGGCGTGAAGCGTATCCCTGCTGTCGACCACGATTTCCAGCCGCTGCCGCTCGGAAGAAAAAGCCTTCCGCGCCGCCTCCACCCAGGCGGCGACCTCATCGGCCGCACCACCCCCGGTCTCCCCGTAGCGGAAATCGACCTCGGGAGGGGGGAACCGCGGCATGCCGACCAGGCGAATCATTTCCCTACCGATCCGGAGATCCCCAGCCTCGGTTGCCACCGGGTAGTGGGCATCGGTTCGCACCGCAAAAAAGCGCTCGGACGGTTCCCGTGGAACATCCGGAAGGATCGCCCCGGGAAACTCCCGGCTGTCGGGATCCAGACGCACGCTCCGCAACAACCGCCCGCCGTGCCCGTAGGTGCGGACCCCGGTTCCCTCCGCGGCGGTGGTTTCGGCCTCGCCGGTTCCGTCGTCCGGCCGCAGGAGGACGGAAAGATCAAAACTCGCCCCGAGGTCGAGCGCCTCGCGATCGGCCGGATACGAATCGGGGTCGGTCGGATCGGTACCGGCGAGGATTTCCTCCAGGTCGCTCACGCCGTCACCATCCGAGTCGGCCCCCCCCGCGAGCGGATCCAGTCCGTAGAAAATTTTCACAAAATCGGGCACGCCGTCGCCGTCCGAATCCATATTCTCCGGAGCGAGCGCGAAGGAATAAGCGGCCTCTCCCATGGGCGAGCGCTGGATACGGCCCTGGCCGAGGTCGGTTTCGGAGAAAAATTCGACCACGGTATCCCGGTACAAAGGGAAGGGATGTTCGTAGGCCTGCCAGGCCCCGCCCTCATGTGTGCGGTAAAAGACGGTGCGGCCGGGAAAGGTTGACGCCCCGGGAAAGGCGACTTCGATTGTCGCCGGGTAGTGTCCCGGGTAAGGTTGGATCCGGGGAACGGCCCCGGCCTCACCCAGATGGGTGTCAAAACTGAAAAAAGAAACCGAATCGGTCAGCCCGTACTGGTTAGCGAGGAGGAATTCGGATCCGTCCGGCCCCTGCCCCACGGTCTCCCAAAGCGGATCGTGCAGCCCCAGATCCCCGCCGCCAAAACGCTCGACGACGGCCCCGACGGTCCGCTGGCTGTCGGTAAAGGCGGGCTGGGAAGCCCAAACGCCGGCCGCCATACGTCCCAGGAGGAGCGGTTCGGGCGAAACAAAAGGCTCGTCGGCAAACAGGAGAAGATTGCCGACGGTTTCCCCGGCGGGTGGTGCGGGAAGCGTTCCGGCCTGGAAAACGGCATAGTCCGCATCCGCACCCCCCACCCTGAGGTAGTCGGTGGAGCGGCCGCCGGGCGGGCCGGAGAACAGCACAAACCCATCGTCGCCGAGCATGGCGGCTCCGGTAAAGGCCTGCTTCTCACCTGCGGGCACGTACCGGGCCAGCATCGCGGGGGCATCCCTGCCATCGAACGCGTAAAGGGTGGCGGTCCCGTCGCGGTACAGGACGAGCAACCGCGGGGCTCCGGCTTCCCGCAGGACCCGGATACGTTCGATCGGCTCTTTGAATGCGAAAACGGCGGGCCGGGGCTCGAATCGAATCGTCCCCTCGTCGTCGTCCGCATAGTAGACGGAAAACTCGGTTTCCCCGGGAATCCAGGCGATCAGATCCGCGATTCCGGAAGGGAGGAAATCGCCGTGAACGTAACCGGAGCCCGCCGGCAGGGGCATCGAGGCGTGTTCGTAAAAACCGGCATCGGAAACTTCGAGGAGGAAGAAACGGTCCTCGGCGTCGGCCTCCCTTCGCTGCAGGAGCGAAAGCAACGGGGGTTCTCCGGTACGGGCATGGAACCGGTTGCCCGCATGCAGGCGATAGGCCGCCGGGCTGGCATGAAGGTCCGCGAACCCCTCCTCGCCGAGGTTCCGGACCACGTAAAACCGGTAAGGCAGGGGCAGGCCCGCGTCCTGCCCGGAGGAAACCAGGTCCTCCAGTCCGGGCACGGCCCGGTCGCCGGCCACGGGCAGTGCCACCACCATGCCGGGACCGATGAGGTTGCCGAAAAGGGAGGCGGGCGCGGGCGAAAAGGCGGCTCCGTAATTGATCCGGTTTTCGCGCCGGGAGGCGAAGGCGAGGCCGTCCCGATCGTCCTCCAGCAGGCGTCCGGCGGCAAAATCGTCCACACCCCGCATCCCGCTCGGAAAGGCCTGTTCCCACGAGAGCCCGCCGTGCTGAAGACCCGTCCCAATCCGGTAATACCCGCTCTCGCGGTCGACAACAACCACGTCGGGAATCCCGTCCCCGTCGAAATCGCCGGAGGAAAAAAGCTCGCGCTCATTGCCGTCCACGACACCACCCTGGGCCATGGTCGCGGCCACCAGCGCGCCGCCGCCGCAAACGGCGGCACGCACCTTTTTCATCGATTCATTTCCCGGCAGAAACATGATTTCCCATCCCTTTCATCACTGTTGATAAATTCTCACCACCGGCGACACGAGCACCTGTTCGATTTCGCCGAGCGGTCCGAGGTGCAGCAGGAGGTAGCGGTAGGCGGCCCCCAGGATTACCGGCTGCGGATCCAGCAGGTAGATGTCGTGCGTGGGATCACCCGCCGAATACGAATCGGGCACCCGCCCGCGGAAGTGAAAATAGCGATCGAGATTGCGATTGAATACCTCCGCCTCCTCATCCTCCTTTTTCGGCACCACAAAGTCTTCCTCGTACCCGATATCGGTCAGCAGCGGCGAAACCTGCATGACGTTGGCGGAATGCTGATTGGGCAGGGGACCGTTCTCCTCGAATACCCGCACCCGGTAAAGCACCAGGGGAAAAAGGTTCCGCGCCTCCAGCCCGCCCTCGGGACGCGCCAACTCCGGAAAGTCGTAGAGCAGTTGCCTGGGCGTCACGCCGGTGGGAAAAAACTCCGACCGGAAATCCGGCTGGCCGGAGTTGTCGACCAGGATGTAATCACCGATGCGGATGCCGACTCCTCCGCGGGCCTCGCTGGACGTAAAGACCCGGGGCTGCAGCCGTTCGGAGAAATCGCGGGTGGCCGGCAGGTCGAGGGCCGGCCAGGGCACCTCCGGGCCGGGTTCGGGATCCGGCAGGTGCCACGCCCAGGCCTGGATGTTGCTGAAATCCCCGGATGCGCGACCCTCTTCCGCATCGGCCCCCACCGCCGGCACGGCGAACGCTCCCGGACCGACGGCGCGGACCGCGAAAACGTGGGCCACCCCTTCCTCCACCGCGATGTCGACGCCGAACTCGGCCCCCTGGCCGAACCCGCCCGGAACCCGCGGCGTCTGGTAAACGCGAAACCGCCAATCCTCGAACCCCTCCAGGGGAGAAGCCAGCGGAACATCCACCAGGGAAACGGAAAGGTCCCCGCCCATGCGCCGGGGAGGCGCGTCGCCTCTCCGGCCGACCCAGACCTCGAAACGCTCCACGCCGACCGGCGCGGCGAACCAGCGCAGGGTGGCGCCGCGGGTGCCCTCCCCGCCGCCGGATTCCCCTTCGATCGCCACGGGACGGGAGAGGATCGGGACCGGCAGGTCCGTGTGCACGGTCACGATGCAATCGGCGATCCGGCTCAGAGGACTGGCATTGCCGTGTTCGTCGAACAACTGGGCGTAGTAACAGATCCTCGCGCCGGATTCGTCCGGCATGGCATAGTCTTCCCAGGGCACCTGGGACACGGTTTCATAATCGGCTTCTCCCTGGGCAATCAGGCTCATGGGACCGTCATTCAAACGTCGATACAGTTTCCACTCCCGCGTGCCCGGGGTCGTGAAAATAAACCCCTCGACCGGGTTCACATTTCCGGTGCCCGCATCCGGATCCCGGCTGGCGTGACGCTCACAACCGTCTCCGTGAACCACCCGCAACTTGTCGACCCCGGCGGTGAACGGTACCGCAACCAGCGTGCCCGGCGACGCGGACGCCCCCACCGACTCGAGTTCGGAAACCTGCCCCTGGCGGGTACCGGCTCGCGCGGCAAAGATCCGGCTCGTACCCTTGGCGTCGACCAGGCGATCCCGCTGCAGGTACCAAACCGAGTCGCCGTCTCCCCGGAAATAGACCCGGTCCAGCGGAAAAAAGTCGAACTGCCGATCATCCCCGATCCGCCACTCGTAAAACTCAACCCATTCGATCGCCTTGCTCGTACGCTCCGCCATGAGACGGTAACCGGCGTCCCGGCTGCTGAAATTGGACGAAAACACCCAGGGATTGCCCGCGTCGACATGGGGCCGGTAGCAGGCGACCGACACGTCGCCGGTCGGCGCCGACGGGCCCTCGCGCGGCCGCAGCACGCCGTAGGCGGGAGCGCTGTTGCCCGAAAGGTTCGCTTCGCAGGAAGCGCTGTCCTCGGCGCGAACCGTATACCAGAACGTTCGGGTGGCATCCCTTTCCAGGGAGGGAGCATCGGGTCCATCGTCGATAAAGGCGATCCGGTCGACACCCTCCCGGTGGGGGATGGGACGGGAATTGACCAGGTTGTAGAGGGGATCTCCCGAGTGCTGGTGCATCTCCTCGATACTCTCCCACCGGTACACGTAATAAGCGGCGGTGGGCGTAGTCCCGTCCTCGGCGCCGGCGTTCTGTTTCCACGAAACCTTGAGGGCCTGGGTTCCCGCGTCGCCGGAAAACGCGTAATGATTTTCGACTTTAACCTGAACCGGAGGCGGGGGCGGCATGCGGTCGCAGACCCGGACGAGCGTGCCGGGCGAGACGTGACCGTCGCGCCCGAGCACGTCGCGGGCAGTGAGGAAATAATAAAACTCGTCGCCATCGGAAAACCCCTCGCCCCCGGAGAGGTTCCGGTCGTTGTCATCGATGTAAAAAAAGCCATCGTCAGGGCGTGCCGCCGCCAGGGCGGCCGCTTCACTTTCGCTCAGATCGCGGTCGGTGACCACCGGCAGGCGGTTGACCCGGACGACCTCGGGTAATTTTCCGGCGTGGGCGCGAAGCTCTTCCGGCGAGGGAGGCGTGATCTGCCAGTTGTTGTCCGGGTCCTCCGCGAACCGGGGATCCACACGCCAAACGTTAAAGCCGTATTGAAGCAGCGAATACCGGCGAAGTTCGTCGGGTTCGCTCCAGAGAAGACGCACGTTCAAGTGGCCCCGGGAATCGCGCAGGGAGGCGTCGTGGGGACGGCCCGGCGCCGGCAGGACCACGGGAGCACCCGCCTCCACCGCGACGCGACCGACGACCCGAATGTCCGCGCCCGCAACCGGATCGAATTCGCGAATCTCGAACGTGGTTTCACCGGTCCCGGAAACCGGCCCGGCCCAGGCGTGCCCGAGACAGAGACTGACGGCCGGATGCAGGCGACCGAGGAGCGTCAGGTTCTCCTGCAGCCCGGGATCGCCGAGGGCTCCCTGGATAACGGCGGACAAGCGCTCCTCCAGGGGGATACCGCCGTCGGGAAGGACGTCGTGAAACAGGTCTTCCAGCCGCTGTTCCAGGTCCGCGAGGTCGGCCTCGCCGGCGAGGTGCCGGGAACGTTCCAGGATCGCCCGGATAGTGAGCGGATCGGTCTGCACCTCGACGATCGAGCGGCGTTCGAACGGGGCGGACGAATCCAGTCCGCCGGATTTGGCGTAAACGGCAAAGGTCCGGGCGTAAAGCAGATCGGGATCGGTGCCCTGCCACAGCACGTAGGCCCAGGGTTCCCCCTGTTCCTCGGCGGTGGTGCCGACGGTGAAGAGCATGCGGCCGAGTTCCTGGGCCAACGCCGGGGAGGCGGTCGCCAGCGTGGCCAGCAGCAGCAAGGAGGCTCCGGCGCACCGGAAACGATTGGAGGCTTTTGCGATCATCACAGTGAAACGTCCCAGGAATTGTCGATATACTTCGCCTTGATAGTCTTGCCGAACTTGACGCAGAAGGGGCATTTGCCGGCCTTGCCTTCGACCCGTCCCTGGCCGCTGAAGCGGAAGTCGTCGCCCTGCTTGACTCCGATCATTTTCAGTTCGCCCTTGACGGAGACGACACAAAGCGCTTCCCCGCTGATGCCGGCGAGAATCTTGCCGCCGTAAGTGGGGCCCTCCTGGAAATAAAATGCTCCGGCGCCGACCCCGGCGGAAATGTTGAACATGCAGGTGGCGGGAATCCCGAGCAGAGCCTCGGATATCGGGATCCAGCCCTCGCCGTAGACGTAGGCCCCGGTAAAGGTCTGAATGCCCCCTCCCCCGAGCACCTCGGCCGCGTCGGGATCCCACAATTCGATGGGAGCGAGGGAACAGGTACGTCCGAAAAAGATGCCCCCGGCAAGCTGGTATTCGGAGAACCGGAGCCCGGTGGAAGCGCTCAGATAGTTCTCTTCGGCTCCGAAGGCAACCGCGGCACCCAGGTGAGTGATGGCAAAGGCTTCGAATTCGAGTTCGCCCCCGGTCATTTCAAAACGGCCCCCGAGTCCGCGTACGGCAAAGGGACCGGTGGCGAAGGAAAACTTGGTGCCGACATCCGCGCGCAAACCGGGGCTGATCCAGCCGAGACCGACATCGAGTGCCGCGAGGGTCACCTCGGTCACCGCTTCGTCCCCGCCGAAGCCGCACCCGCCGGATCCTTCCGAATTCAATTGCCGGACCTGGAGGTAGCCCCGGAACTCGAGTTCGTCGGGCACCTGCCACACGAACCGGCCGTCGAGTCTCAGCAGGCGAAGGGCTTCGCCGTTGATGTGGGCGTACCCGTCGATTTCCCCGGCCCCGACGTAAGGCTCGAGGTCGCCCAGCAGGCCGTTGATCTCGCTTTCCAGCTCGGCCAGGGTGGAGGACAAGAGGCTGCGCACCACGTGGTTGACCTCCTGGAAGGCGGTGTCGATGGCCTCGCGCACATCGGCGTCGAGCTCGTAAAGGCGCTGCTTGAGCACAAGGTGAACCTCGGCCACAATTTCAGAACCGTTGAACCGGTCGTAGATCTCGCTGCGAATGCGTTCCTTGATTTCCTCCGGCGTGTATTCATCAAACGGTGACGGCGCATCTTCCAGGAGTCCGGCGAGCGAGGGCCGCGCGTCGTTGATTTCCTGGAAAAATCCGGCCACGGCCCCGCGGGTCTCCTCGGCGATGCGCTCGATTTCCGCGGTCATCCCGGCGATGCGGGTCTGAATCTCGTCGAACACCTCGTTGCCCGCTTCGATTTTTCTGCGCATGTCGCCGATCAGCCCGTGAATATTCTCCAGCACTTCGACCACCCGGTCGATGGCGGGCTCGGCCTGTTCCAGGAGGCCGTTGAGCTCCTCGTTCAAGGCGCTGGCGGGCTCATCGAGGGCGTCGCCGATGGCGGCGGCGAACTCGGGTGCGAGCTGCTCGATCAAGCGGCCCACGAGGGCGCCGACGATGTCGCGCTCCCCGTCGGGTCCGTCCGGCGCGAGCAGACCGCGAACGGATTCCTCGATGTCGACGGCCTCGTAATGGCGGATCAATACATTGCGGGCATCGTCGAGATGAATCTCGCCGATGAGCGAATCGATGCCCGCCTGGACCCACGCGAGCCGGGCATCGATCTCGTCAAGGATCCCCTCCCCGTCCTCCACGGCGCCGGCGATTTGCGCGAGGGCTCCTGTGAGCGCCGACTCGGCCCCGCCGGCTGCGTTGTGAATATATTCCTCCAGCGCCTCCGCAGTCGCGTCCGCCCAGTCGTCGGCCGATGCGGCCGCGTCGAGCAGTTCCTGGTACTTCGTGTAAAGGGTGCCGTAAAGACCGTCGACAATCGGATCGACCGCGTTCTCGAGAATCCCGGCGAAGAATTCGTCCATCCGGTCGCGCAGCATCACGGACAGGTTGTCGAGGCCCCCGGCGATCGTGTCGCGCACCTGTTCCCGGGCGGCCTGGGCCATGGCCTCGGCCGCGCCGGTTTGCTCGTCGACCGCGTTGATGATCATGTTGGCGATATTGAGGCGCGGCAGGCCGTCGTAGGCGGCCCCGAAGGCGAGTTCCGCGTTCTCGGCACTGAGGTATTCCACACGGTGCTCGACCTCCAGGACGAGCAGGTCGGTTGGATCGGTCTCGACCGAGCGAAAGGAAACTGTGGTCCGGTTCCAGACAAGGGGATAATCGAAATGGATCACCCCGAGCCACGACTGTTGGGCGCGGACCAGGTACCCGTTCTGCGCGGGATCGGCGGGATCCGGGCTGCGGTAATCGGCCGCGTCGATTCCGGGGGGAAAGGCCCGGTTGCCCGGATCGAATCCGGTGTGGGTAAAAAAGCTGTCCCCGTTCCCGTCCTTCCAGCCACGGTTCGGCCATCCCCCGGCGAGGTGGAACGAATCGGTCCCGGTGGTGTGAACCTGCGCCTCCAGCGCCCGGAAAAACGGCACGGCGACACGGGCGGCGACGCTGGCGAAGCCGAGCTCGGGAGCTTCGCCGTCACCGGGTTCGAAGGTATTGAAATAAAGCCCCCCCACCGGTTCGAGCCGGTAGGTCTCATCGGCCGGACCGGCCAGGGACAGGGCGGCGGGTGCGGGCAGGCGCGAGGTCAGGCCGTCGACAGCGTCGGCCGGCGCCACCAGGGCGCCGTTGCTGTGGAACCCCAACTCCCCGTAAAAGGTGTGGGCAAAGGTCGTGACTTCGGTTCCGACACCGAGGGTGAGAAAACCGGCACTGAGATCGCAGGCGGCGTCCGAGTTGCGGGCGAACCGGATGGCCAGCGTATCGATTTCCTGGTTCCAGTAGGCGAGCACCTTTGCCCCGTCGTCGTCGGGGGGCCGGGCCCGGTCGAGGTGCCCGAGGCAGGTAAAGGTCAGTTCCTCGAAATCCTGGACGATATCGGACGGATGCGGCAGGCTGAGGGACCCGTTGGTGCGGGATTCGTGATTGAGGTTGGAGAGAAAAGAGAGCCCGTAATTGCTGAAGGCGAGATCGTAGCCGTAGATCTGCGGGGGCGCGTCAAAGCTGCCGGGCCGGGCTTCGTGAATGCCGCTGACCCCGGAAGCGCGGACGTAGTATTTGGAGCGCTCGGTGAGGAGGAAATCCATGGGCTCGCCCCCGAGGAGGCTGGCCCCGCCGAAGTCGCTCCATTCCACGCGGAAATTGAGGCCGGGGTAATCGCCCGGGCCGTCCCGGTAACCGGCGGTGCCGGGCTGCTCCAACACGCCCGTACCGTCCGGGTCCACCCCGGAGAGGAGCAGGACGGAAGCCGCGTGTTTCCAACCCTGTTCGCGCCCCTCCTCGGGGAGAAAATGCCCGCTCATGTAAAAGCCGGCACGGTCGAAGGCGTCGGTGCGATGGGCGCTCTGCGAATCCCCGATGATTCCCCAGTCGAGCTCGGACGGTTCCATCAGGTCGCCCGCCGCATGCAACCCGCCGTGCGGCGTGAAGTGCAGCCGCCCGTCATCGGGCAAAAAGCCGAGGATCCGGTAGGGCAGCCCGGAAGCGCACGTCCCCTCCGGACACGTGCCGTAATAAAAGACCGGGACGGCGGAAACCCCGGCAAGGTAGCTGTCCTCCGCGACGATCTCACCCTGGACGATACGAATGACACCGTTTCCGGTCCACTCGACGGTCGGACCGAGCGGAAAGTGCGGTGCGAACTCCCCCTCCCCGAGCGTCAGATCGAGATCGAGTTTCGCGTTGCCGCGCGGACCCGCACGGAAAACCGCCTGAGGGGACCACCCGTCGACAAAGCGGTAGAATTGATCGTTGCTCCGGCGGGTGGCGGCGCCCGGGTTGGCCAGGTTCCCCTGTTCGCGATCGAAGTCGAGGCTGTCGAGCCACAGCGACTGCGTGTACCGGACGCGGTCGACAGCGGCGGTGAACTCGCCGGTGTCGGCGTTCCAGGAGAAACTCCGGGTCTCGATCGAAAACGGTTTGGTCTCATCGAACACCCAGAAAGGCAGATCCCGGGCAAACTCGTGGGTCCCGGTCGGTCGCAGGGATGTGTCGAGGGGACGATTGAAAAACGTGAGGTACGGGTACAGGCTGCGATCCGGCTGGATGTCCCCGAGCGTCAACCCGAGCCCCTGGGGGAAAAACACCAGGGTGTGGGCCCGCGCCCCGTTGGCATCGAGAAAGATCGATCCGCGCTGAATGGTGACCCCGCCCCGTTCGACATAATCGGCCTCTCCGGCCGCGAGATCCTTGCTCACGGTGGACACGCCGGATTGCACCACGGCGGCGCCGCTGTCGAGCAACCGGACCGCGTGCGTGGCGCCGCCGAAAGTCAACCGGTCATCGGCCGGCACCGATCCGGCCCCGGCCGAGATGGCAAGCGTGGTGTTCACGTAGGTCAACCCGCCGCCATCCGGCACCGGATCGTTGTCGATGCCGTCGAACTCCGTCTCGATCGCGTCGAAGAAAAGTTTGCCGCTGAAATGGAGCAGTTGCCGCGGGGCGTAGGTGCGGGTATTGCTTACCCGGAAAGGCTCGCCGGTCACCTCCCGGTGCGAGAGGGTCACTTCGAGGATATAGGTTTCGGTGGCGGATTTGAGTTGAACACCATCGGCCGGCCGCACCAGGAGATTGGCGTTGATGTGGCGCATGTACGGTTCCCGGGGGTTCGTGGACCGGAAGCTGTACATCCAGGGATTGACCTCGTGACTGGCGGACGCGAGCGGAACCTCCGCCCCGGTGCTTTCCTCCCGCAGGGAAAAATCGAATCGCACGGGAATATTGGCTATGCTGTTGGACCCGTCCGAGAAATTGTCCCAGCGGTAGAGCGTGTAGGGAATGTGCACGGCAAAAGCCTCGCGACCGGCCATGGTACGGACGGCGTAAGCCCGCGTGTAGCTTCCCCAATTCTGGCGGGCGAGAACGTGGACTGCGTCGGGGTCCGGTGTTTCGTGCGTGAAGTGCGGAAGGTACTGCGAGAATGTGTTGGCCACCGCCCGGAGGTCGGTGCCGCGCTCCACCGTTACCTGGATCGCGTAATAAGTCGCCGGATCGAGCTGGGCGCCCGGAGCGAGAGCCACCGAATGGGTCCGGGTCACTTCCCCCTGGCCGACGGGGAAAAAAACATAGACCCCCACGGTGTAGGCCGTAACCGGGTTGCCGCTGTTGTTCAGGAGTGGAAAGAGGGACGATCCGTCGTAGTACAGGCGATAGGTCAACTGGTAAAACAGCCACTGATCCGATCCGGTATTGTCGCGGCGGTGGGTGATGTGCAACTCGGTATTGATTTTGTCACGGTCAAACCCGGGGTCGCCCACGGCGGCGTCGGAAGCGAGGACGTACCCTCCCTCATTGGTGATGGAAAACGCGTGCACCGACTCCGGGTAGGTGGGTTGCTGAGCGGCGAGCGGGATACCCGCAAGCGCCATCAGGGCCGCCCCCAGGACAGCCGTCAATCCGGGCCGGCACCGGGGAACCCCCCGGGGGTTCTCCGAGGCGCACCGGTAAAGAAAGAATCTGAGAAATCGGGTCACGATAATTAAAAGCGGTAAACCGCAAGCATAACCGGGAAAGCCTCAGGAAACTATACGTAAATCTACGTAATTTATTAAGTTTTCTTCTATCAAATTCACGTTTTTAAAAAAATATGTGAAACCGGCAAATCCCCGGGGGAAAACACTATAAATAGCTTGAGTTAACACCCCCGGACCCGCATGCTGGAAATCCCGGTTGCCTGTTTCTCCCGCGAAACGCCCCGCCCCCGCACGGCCCCTCCCCTCGAAGTGATTTCCCTAAACGACCTATGAAGCAATCCACGTTCGACAAACTCAACCATGCTATTCGCGAGCTCTACCTTCCCGGCAGTGCCAACGAATTGCGGCGGAGGTCGGTCGGACTCGTGCAGCGCATCATTCCGGCGGAAATCGGGCGGTACGCGGAGCTGAAGCCGGGCGGGGACGGATTCGAAAACGAGTACTGCAGCAGCCGAAAAGAGGATTTCGAGCGTTTCCGGCCCTTTTTCAACGCCCACATCGACGAACAGCCGGTGGTCGATTACTACCGGCGGCACCGCCGCAGCCGGGTGCTGCGGATCAGCGACCTGGTCCCGTCGCGGGTATTCGAAAAAACCGCCATCTACAACGAATTCTACCGCCGAATGGGGATCCGCCATCAATTGACGACCGCCCTGTTTTCCACCGAAGGGCGCTGCCGGGAAATCATTCTCGACCGGGAGAAGCGCGATTTTACCCGCGACGACGTCCGCGCCCTGGAACTGTTCACCCCGCACCTCGACCAGGCATTTCTGAACGCGGCCCGGATAGGCTTCCTGGAAGGGGAAAACACGCGGCTGAGACATTCACTGGAAGCGACCGGGGAGGGCTTTTTGATCACGGGCACAACCGGCCGCATTCTTTACTCATCCGGGACGGCGGAAAAACTGCTCAACCTGAGCGGGGAGAGGAACCCGAGTCATCCCGGACAGCTCTCGAAACAGCTCCAGGCCTACCTGGACCGCATGATTTTCCGCGAGATGAATCCGCTGAGCGAGTCGCCCGCGGAATCCAAGCTGGTCCTGCACCACCCGCACGGCCGCGTCATCGTCCGCTACGCCTCCCTGCCCCCCGATCCGGGAGGAAAACCGGAGTACCTGCTGATTCTGAAGGAGTCCTCCACCGGAACCTGCTGCCGTCCGCTGAAGGCCCTCGGCCTCACCCGGCGGCAGACCCAGATTCTCCAGCTCATCGCCAACGGGAAAACCGACGCGGAGATCGCCGGCGCGCTGGGAATCAGCCGGCGCACGGTGGAAAAGCACCTGGAACACATATACGGCACGCTCGAGGTCAACAACCGGGTCGACGCATCGCGCCGGGCATTCGAAGTGCTGTTCGACGGCCCCCGCTGAAAGCTCCGCCCCGGGTCGGCAAAATCCGCGTGCAGCCGCGGTCGGATTCTGTTTCATTGGACGGTGCGGGAACATGGCGATCGTATTCAAAGACGTATGCAAATCCTACGGGTCCGGACCGGTCGTCCTTCGCATTCCGCACCTGGAACTCAGCGAAGGGGCGCTGACGGCGGTGGTCGGTCCCAGCGGGTGCGGAAAGAGCACCCTTCTCCGCCTGGTCGCCTCCCTCAGCCGTCCCACCCGCGGCGAGGTCCGGATCGGCGGCAACGGCGCGCGGGCGGAGCCTCCCGGGAGAATGGGGATTGTCTTCCAGGATGCCACCCTCCTCCCGTGGCTGGACGTGCGGCGCAATATCGAACTGCCCCTGCGCCTGCGCGGTATCGCCGCACCGGAGCGCCGTGAAGCCGCCCGGGAGCAGGCCCGCCGGGTGGGCCTGGGCGGGGTCATTGACCGCCACCCCGCCCAGCTTTCGGGCGGAATGAAGATGCGCGTATCCCTGGCACGGGCCCTGGCGGCCGATCCCGCCATCCTCCTCCTGGACGAACCGTTCGGCGCGCTGGACGCCCTGACCCGGGACCGCCTGAACGAGGAACTCAGCGCGCTCCAGGAACGGGGTCGATGGACGGCGGTGTTTGTGACCCATTCGGTGACGGAGGCCGTTTTTCTGGCCGACCGGATCCTGGTCTTTTCCCCGGGCCCGGGGGAAGTGGCGGGCGACATCGCCGTCGACCTCCCGCGACCGCGGCGGGCCGACCTGCGGGAAACGGACGCATTCCACCGGCTGGTGACCCGGGTGTCCGGCATGGTCCGAAACCCGCACAACACCCCTGATTGGGGGGATGACCCACGATGAAGGGTCGCCCGCTCTCAACCCGCGCCATCCTGCCGGCGGCCTTTGCCCTGGTTGTCCTGGGCGGGTGGTACGGGATCGTCCTCGCCCTCGAAACACCCGCCTACCTGCTGCCGGCGCCGCATGAAGTCCTCGCCGCCGGACGGGCGGAAGGGGCCGCCCTGGCGGCGGCGGCGATCACGACCGGATCGGCGGCGTTGCTCGGGCTGATTCTGAGCGCGGGGGCCGGTTTTTTCCTCGCGGTTCTCCTCGCCGCCTCACCGGGCACGCACCGCACCCTGTACCCCTACGTCCTCCTGCTGCAAACGGTTCCGGTCGTGATTCTGACCCCCATCCTGGTGCTGTGGCTCGGCCCGGGCCTTCCGAGCGTCACGGCGGTGACCTTCCTCATCACCTTTTTCCCGGTCACCTCCAACACACTCGAAGGCCTGCGTTCGACGCCTCACTCCATGATCGATCTCTTTCGCGTATACGACGCGGGTCGCATGCAGGAAATGATGCGGTTGCGTATACCCTGGGCGCTTCCCCATTACCTGAGCGGCCTGCGGATCGCCGCCAGTCTCGCGCCCATCGGGGCCATCGCGGGGGAATTCTTTGCCGGCAGCGGCGGGACGGGCGGAGGGGGACTCGGTTACCGGGTCATCGTATACTTCTCGCGCCACGAAACCGCCGCCCTGTTCGCGGCCGGATTGACCGCTTGCGGCCTGGGTTTCGCCTTTGTGGGCGCGGTGGCACTCCTCGCCCGCTTCGCCCTCCGCCACTGGCACGAATCGGCCAAACCGCGGGATTGACCGCCTGCCCGCAGGGCGCCGGAGCGGAGCACCGGGAAGGATTCCTTGCGGCGAGCCCGCCGAGCGGGCCCGGGCCCCAATCTGAAGGATTCACCGGATGGACCCGGGCTAGCGCATGAAGAGCCGCTCCATCAGGTTGGGTTCCCGCCGGGGTCGGGGGCCCTCGACCTGCTCCCAGCGTTCCACCGTCGTCGGGCGCAGACGGTGGTTCACCCGGACCAGCTCAAAGTCCTCCGGCGGGAGCTGGAACCGGTACTCCTCGCCGGAATGATTTCCGTGGCAGACGATGACAAACGCCCCGCGCTCCACGTTGTACGGTTCAATCTTCTCGACGACGATGTACTCGGAATCGGGCTGGTTGGACACCACGTAATACCCGATCCCGAATATCGCGAGCCCCACCAGAAAACTGTATTTCAAGACATCGTTCATGATCCCCAATAGCCGACACCCCGCATCCATCCGGCGGGAAGCAAAAGCCCCGCGCGCCCATCCGCCGGGTCCGAAAACAACTTAACCCTGAAGGCACAATCCGTCAAAACGTGTCCGGCGCATTCTGCAGGACCACCCGCCGGGTAAAGAGTTTCGAGTGTTCCTCCACAATTTCCCACCAGTCGCCCTCGATCTGACCCTCCTCGTAATTGGCCAGGATCTTCGCGCCCTCGTCGGTCAGGACCCGGAGGGAGACCTCGGCCATATTGGGGATGCGGCTGGAGGCGTTGCCGGGAGTGGCCCGGCCGGCAATAGTTTCCTCCGGGTTGGAGTAATTGTAAGCCCCCGGGTTGTTGTCGGTGAAGTCCTGCGGACGGGGCGTGGCCCCGGGAAGGGGCGGCGAGCGATGAGCCAGCTGGGCATCCCCCATGCCGCCGGGATCGGGAAAAATCTCCATGTAACGCATCGGCGAAGTGGCGACACCGGGACTCTCCGGGGTCCTCCAGAACAGCCGGATCCCGAAGTCGACCACGTTGCTGGCCAACAGGCTTTCCCGGTTCGGCTGCTGCACCTCCCCGGCGGTGCCGGCGGTCGTCCCCGACCCGTCGGAGCCCACATTGGTGCCCGGGTTATAGTCGCCGTCGACGATATTGTACCCCGCCCCGAAGGTATTCCCGGAACCCGCCCGCGCCCGGTACAGCATGTAACGGCTTCGCGATTGGGTCGACGAGGTCACCGTGCGCCGCACGATCTGGTAGGATACGGCGTTGACGTCCGGGTCGGAAGTGAAGAAGCGCAACCAGACCCCGGCCCACCCGAAGCGGTCCTGTTCCGGATCCCAGTCGGAATCCGGGGCACCGGCGCTCGGGTTCACCGGCTTCCCGTTCACCCCGGCCTGCCAGACATTGGGATCGCTCAAGGTATCCACCGCGAACCAGATGTTGCCGTCGCGGCGGAAGATCGCCCGTTCGAGGTCGCGCTGCAGGTAATCGAGGGCGGTGCGGGCCTGGGTCTGGGCCGACAAGCTGCCGGACGCACGCGTCCAGGAACTCATAATGTTGGTGGTCATGGCGAGCATGATCGCGGACATGGCCGCGGTGATGGCGACGGCCACCAGCAGCTCGATAACGGTGAACCCGCGCGCTTCGCGGCGTCCGGCATGGGGAAATCTGTGCCCTGGGGTGCTCATTTTCGGCGAATGGTGGTGAAGAAATTCATCTGACGCAGCTCGGCGAGCCCGTCGGTGTTCGTCGGGTACCCCGGATGGTGCGGACGG
The DNA here is from genome assembly GCA_003565135.1 of Verrucomicrobiota bacterium. GTDB lineage: Bacteria > Verrucomicrobiota > Verrucomicrobiia > Opitutales > T3Sed10-336 > PXDC01. Next base: position 7,027 of record PXDC01000384.1, on the reverse strand, counting down.
GCGTCGTCCGGCCCCGGCCCCGTCCGGCGGTACACCGGCCAGAGGACCCGGATCTGGAAGGTGCGGGAGGTGAATTCGCTCGCATTCCCGCTCACGAACGGGTACGCGGGAGAATTCCTCAGCTCGATGCGGAAAAACTTGTCGGCGTCCCCGATTTCGAAGGGTTGGCCGGTGGCGGGGTCGTTCGGCGGGTCGTCGAAATAGTCCTCGTCGCCGATATGAGTCAGGTCGCGGTTTCCGTACAGGACCTGGTAACTCCCCGGGGCATCGGGAAAACGGGCGATGTCGACGGGGACGCTGCCATCCTCGAACGGGATCCGCTCCAGCTCGCTGCGGATCAGCTCGCTCAGATTCGAGGCGATCTCGGTCTCCTCGCTATCCCGGATGGACTCGAGGATCGGCCCCAGCAGACCGACCACCGCCAGGATGCTCAGGGCGAAAACCCCGACGGCGATGACCACCTCGACCAGCGAGAAGCCCCGGTCCCGTACATTCTTGAAATCAGCTCTCATCAGTTGGTGCCGTGAAACGTGAGTCGATCATCCACGAGGTGAAAGGTTCCGATCGGCCGGACGATCAGCCCGCGAACGTTTTCCGGATTGCCCAGTTCGGGCGTTCCCGGAGTCCGTCGCCCTACAGTTAACACGATTTGGACGGCGCCTGCACCGGTCGTCAGCTCGCCGTTCGGGCCAAATTCATAATAGGCCCATTCGGGACCGCCGCCCTCCGTTTCGTAGTTCTGCCCCTGGGGGGTACGCGGATAATTGAGCAGCATGGTGCCCGGGTAATTCGAAAAGGCGTCGCCCCCCAGATTCCAGTTCCCGCCGAAGAGGTTGCCGGGGACGGTCGCGCCCGAATCGGGGACAAAATACGTTCCCCGCGGCAACGACGTGCCCTCGCTGGTGGGTTCCCACCGGCGAGGCGAAAAAGCCGACCCGTCCGCTTCGCGCTGCTCCCGGACAATGCCCGCGAAGCGGAGGTAACGGTCGGGATCGTTCTGGTCGACGTGGACGATGAGCCGGGCATGGGTCCCGTTCATGATCGCCTGGGCGCGGGTGGCGGTGAGGAGGCTGGACATGGTGCGCTGGGCGGACCCCAGGGCCACGGTGTCGTCGCCGCCACGGAGCGCGAGGCCGACCCCGGCCACCACCACGGCAATGATTCCCAGGACGACCAGCAGCTCGATCAGCGTGAATCCCCGCGCCCGCCGGCGGCAACAGGAATCCCGGTTCTCGGGATTAATCCGGGTAGCTTTCTCAAATAAATCACCGGTGCTGGGTCCCTCCGTCGTTAGCCCTATCTTGTTGGAAATCATGCAATAAATTGATTTGCTTGCCTTCCTCAGTGGAAGGAATACTCAGATAATCTCAACCATTTTGTATCACATAAAGGCCGATGTTGCCCCGAGTGTCGATGGAAAAGGCGGCAGCGGTGATGCGATACCCGTTATCGTTTGTTCGTTATTCGATTGCAAGCCAACGTCGAACCGACCGAATCGGACGGGGCGCCGGGGGGCTTCACCTTTCTCCGTCACCCGCCAACCAACAACCGCCACCCCCGATTCCCCGCCATTGACGCGGACCCGGGGAGGCGTTTGGCTCGGTTTTTTTCCGTGAAAGCGTTTTATCCGTACTTTGTCTATCTCAAACCGGTGGCCGCGACGTTCGCCCTCGCGCTCTTTTTCGGTTTGCTCTTCGGGGTGTCGAGCGGCTTCGGCATCCCCTTCATGACCCAGAAGGTTTTTCCCATGATCTTCGACGAGGGTGCGGACGAGCTCTCCATCCTGATGCTGGTGGGGGTCGCCTCCCTCATCCCCCTCGCCTTCGCGGTCCGGGGCATTTCCGGGTTCCTGAACACCTACCTCATCAACGTCTGCGGCATCCGGGTGCTGGAGGCCATCCGGGCCGATATCTTCGCCCGGTACCAGGCCCTGCCGCTGGGCTTTTTCCAGAAACGTTCGAGCGGCGACCTGGTTTCGAGGTGTCTCGCCGACACCAACGCGGTCCAGATGACCATCACCAATGTCGCCAACGACCTCATCAAACAGCCGTTGACCCTGTTCGGCGCCGTCGCCTACCTGACCTACGCCTCGCTGCAAAGCCGGGAGGTGTTTTTTCTCCTCGTCTGCATGGCGATCGTTCCCATCTGCATCGTCCCCATCCGGATTTTCGGGAAAAAAATGCTGAAACGGTCCCGCCAGGCGCAGAAGGAACTGGGGGGAATGACCGGATTCGTCAGCGAAAGCCTCCGCTCCGCACGCGAGATCCGGGCCTTCAACCTGGAGGAGCGCCAGCAGGAGCGCTTCCGGGAGCAAATCCAGCGACTCCTGAAATTTCAGCTGAAACTGGTCAAGTACAAGAAGGGCCTGCCCCCGGTCGTCGAGGTGGTCGCCTCGTTCGGTCTGGCCATCGCCTTTCTCTACGCCTACCGGGTCGGGCTGAGCCTGGGCGTTTTCCTTCCGCTCTTCATCGCCCTGTACATGTGCTACGACCCGATCAAAAAGCTCGGCATGATGCAGAACCAGCTTCAGAAGGGCCGGGGCGCCCTGGACCGTCTGGACGAAATCATGCGCGAGCCGGTCACCATCCGCGACCCCGAAAACCCTCGGGATATCGGGCGGCTCACCGGGGAAATCACCTTCGCCGGGGTTTCGTTCGCCTACGACCAGGTTCCCGTCCTCCGCGAAATCAACGTCCACCTTCCCCGGAATCAGGTCTACGCTCTGGTCGGCCCCAGCGGCGCCGGAAAGAGCACCTTCGCCAACCTCATCCCCCGCTTTTTTGATCCCACTGAAGGGTCGGTGAAGATCGACGGCATCGACACCCGTGACATGCGCCTGAAAGAGCTGCGCTCGAATATTGCGGTGGTCTCTCAGGATCCGGTGCTTTTCGACGATACGATTTTCAACAACATCCTTCTCGGACGGCCGGAAGCCTCCCGGGACGAGGTGCTTCGGGCGGCTGAAAACGCCTACGCCCGCGAGTTCATCGAGACCTTCGACCGGGGATTCGACACCGACGTCCAGGAAAGCGGCACCCGCCTCTCCGGGGGCCAGAAGCAACGCATCGCCCTGGCCCGGGCCTTTCTCAAGGACGCCCCCATCCTCATTCTCGACGAGGCCACGTCCGCCCTCGATTCGGAAAGCGAAGAAAAAATCAAGGACGCCCTCCGCCGCCTGGTAGCGGGCCGCACCGTCCTCATGATCGCCCACCGCTTCAGCACCCTCAGCCTGGTGAACCGGATCCTCTTTTTCGATGCCGGCCGCATCACCGCCGAGGGTCCGCACGAGGAACTCTACGAAACCTGTGCCCCCTACCGGTCCCTGTACGTGCGCCAGATGGGGTGAGGGGAGGGCAGAAGGATGAATTATGAGTTATGAATTGGGAATTGGCAATCGTTGCCAAAGGTCATGCTCCACACTCACCGCAGGAGCGGCTTTATGCCGCGAAGGTCCGCCTTTCTATCGTGCATAAACTTTCGGGAAACGTGAAATGAGGTCATGGGGGATCGGCGATTCCAATTGAATTTCGAGTCGCCTGGCGGTGGGAGCGAGGTTCCGGCGCCATGGCGGCGATTCCCGGCCCCGGCGATACAAACGCGACATCAGGGTCGGACCAAAATTTCCTTGGCAGGGGGACTGTTTTCATAAGTTTGAATTCCATGCCAAAAAAGATCGAAGCGTTCTGGAACAGCAACCTCTTCGAAGTGGGAATCGGTAACGTGGTAGTCGCGCGTTACCGATCCGCAACGGCCATTGAAACCGGAGTTTTCCTGGTGGACACCTACTGCCTGGGGGTCAAAGACGCCTATTACAACCGGACGTCACTGGACGAGTACGAAGAGATGTTCGAGCAAGTCTTCCCGCCGGAAAACCGCATCCCGGTAGCCCCGGCAACGGCCCGCAAGCTGGTCGACGAATCGATCGCCTACGCCCGCCGGCTCGGTTTTTCTCCGCACCGCGACTACAAGAAAGCCGCCCGCGTACTCGGAGGAATCAAGGCGGCCGACTCGGACGAAACCTTCGTCTTCGGATACAAGGGGAAACCGTTCTACGTGCAAAGCAACCACGATTCTCCGGAACGGGCGAAGCGGACGATTCGTCACCTCGAAGCCCGTTGCGGCCAGGACGGGTTCCACTACCTGCTCGCCGGCGACCTCAAAGACAGCCGCCTTCCCAGGTCTGGCGAGGACGAGGAGCCCGAAACCCGGCGGGCGGATTAATTCCGCCGATGCCGTAGCCGGATTGAAGAAGGCGGCCGGGAGGCCGTGTGCCGAGGACAATCACCCAGACCCCCGGGCTTGACGCGGAACACGGTTCTGTGCATGTTCCGTGCATGGCTTCAAAAACCATCTCTCTTTCGATCGAGTCCTACAACCGCCTCAAAGCCGCCCGAAAACATCCGGGCGAAAGTTTTTCATCGGTGGTGCAGCGAGCGCGATGGGACGAGGCGTTGCCATTGAGTGACGGGCGCCGTATCCTGGAGTATTACCAGGAGCTCGAGGCTTCCGGAGACCCCCTTTACCTGGACGAAGAAACGCTTGATACTATGGACGCCCGGGTGAGCCGGGGCCGCACCGCACGGGCGGAAACCGCGTGGGATCGAGCCGGCAAGTGAACCTCACTCCCGATTTTAGAGCTCCATGTTGCTCGACACCTGTTTCCTGATCGACCTCCAAAGGGAACGAAAACGACGTCGCCCGGGAAAGGCTTGCGCGTTTCTCGAATCCTGGGAGGGAGCGCCCCTATCCTTCAGTCTGATCACCTACATGGAATTCCTCGAAGGTTATCCGGATGAGAGTCGAGAAACCGCCGACCGTTTTCTCCGGCCTTACAAACGGATCGCAACCGACGCGGAAACCGCCTGGCAAACCAGCCGGATCGAACGCGCCCTCCGCGCCCAGGGGCATCCAATCGGAGACCACGACGCCTGGATCGCGGGCACCGCACGTCAACACGGCCTCACTCTCCTGACTCGCAACAGCGAGCATTTCAGGCGGATTCCCGGCTTGCCGCTGGCGGTGTACTGAATTCCGTCACCACCACGCGTTGAATATAAAAACCCGGGCGGCAAGGAAACGCTCACTCCCGGCCCGTTCGCGGGGAAACCCGCTCCTACAACGAGATACCGCCGCAGGAATCCCGGCACCGGGGTCGTTCCCACCCTATCCGCGCCGAACGTGAAACCCCTGCGCAGACAAGGAATTCCCGGTATTCCCGCCTCATCGCCCGTCCACTTTCAGCAGGCCGGTGTGCCGCTTCAGCAGGCGCAGCGTCAACCAGGCCGCGAAGCTTACCGCAACCAGAAAAAGCCACTCCTTTTCAAATTCAAATCGCCCCAGAACCGACAGGTCGGCAACCGTTTCGAGCATAAACAGAACCAGGACAACGGCAAAAAAGCCGTTGTATTCACGGCGGAGAACATTCCGGGCGGAAAAGGCAAGATCGGGCTTTCGGTAACCCGTAAGTTTCGGCTGGATACACGGCGTCACCCGCGCCCATTCGGTGAAGGTCGTTCCGAATTTCGCCTCCAGGAATGATTCCTCGGCATAAATGATCCGTTCGTAATAGAGCCAGAACGCCAGAACGTATATCACGGTGAGCCACCACTCGTGAACCATCAACGCCGGCCCGAGCCCCATGAAAAAGTTTCCGAGATAAAGAGGATTCCGCACCAGAGAATAAATCCCTTTGGTATTCAGCACCTGCGCCACCTGACCCCGAGTGTTGCGACCGGACGTGCCTTTGGGAGTGTGCCCGATCGTAAAGGCGCGAATGCCCAGCCCGAAAAAACTTACACTCAGGCAAAAGACCTCCCACCAATGATTCCAAGCCTCCACTCTCCAGGGATACTCATACTCGGTCATGGCGAGGAGTGCGACTCCCAGCAGAGCAAGCGGCAGATAACTCCGCCACCGGAAAAGCCAACTGCCGGATTTCTCAAAGTATTCTCTTAGAATCATAATTACCAACAAATACGCCTCCGACTCAATGCCGAGGCCGCGCGACCGACGGTGGGTCAAAATAGTTCACCGGGTATCGACATGGCAACGAAAACCTCGCCGCATGTCCCTCTCAATTCGCAAGCCATTGCCCGCGCAGCCTGGAATCGAAGGCCCGCGGAAACACTATGAGAAAAAACGAAACCACGATTTCCGTGTCTTTTTCTTTCCTGCCTTTCGCAGAAGCTTCAGCCAATTGACACCGTTCTCTTGTGCGAATATTGAAACCTCATTCCGGATACGTTCGGGGGCGTAGATGATGACGTCGTTGCATACGCTCAGGCGATGGTTCGCGCCAATGTCAAACAACGCTCCGACCACCGAGTGGAAATCCGGCCAGTCCGATGCGCGGTGGGACTTCGGCGGGGCGCAAAGGTACAAGCGGGCATCGTCGATGAGTACCACGCTGTCCGGATGCAGTTGTCCGATCGCGGCGAGCTCGGCGAGCAACGGGCTCTGCGATCCCTCCCCGGCGCTGCCCTCGGCAAAACACCAATGAGCATCGAGCCAGAACAGGACCGGCCGATCAGCGAACAAACGGCGCTGCCGGCGCAGGACGTCGGCCGAGGCGCCACAGTAAAGGTGGACGTTCACGTCGCCTCCAAACGCCTCCCTGGCCTTGGCGAATTACTCGGGTGACAATTCGATCGAATGACATTCCGGAAAGAACTCCCGGGCAAGGCGGAGAGAATCCCCTTTAAACGTGCCGGTCTCAACAAAAGCCTGCATCTCCAACCGAGATGTAAACAACCGGATCAACTCCCGATCGATTGAAAAATGAACCGCCCCCATGCTAGCCCTTCCATGTCAGCCATTCCCAAAGTGTCAAGCAACAAGGTGCCGGGCTACGAATCCCCGAATCCCTGTCCACGCGCATTCCGCGTACTTCTATATATCGGAACATGGGCTCCCCGAAAAACGAACATCCCATTCGTTCGCGCCGGCAAGTCCGGCCAAAGACATACTGACGCCGGAAAGCCCTCAGCGGGGGACGCCCGGGGACGACCGAACCTCTGCGCGCCGGCGC
>PXDC01000088.1 GCA_003565135.1 Verrucomicrobiota bacterium | reverse complement strand
TGGGACGAGGTCATCGAGCTGGAAATGTCGGTCGGCGACGGCATGAAACTCATCATCTCGGGCGGCGCGGTCGTCCCCGAGTACGACACAAAGAACGAAATCGCCGCGGCCCGCGTCTCCCGGCAGGGCCGCGTTCCGGCCCGCAATCTCTCCGGCTCCCCGAGGGAGTCCTGACGCCGGGCGAACGGCAACGTCCGGCCGATGCCGTCGTCCCCTGTATGCGGCGAATCCATCGATCCTCTCCCGACAACGCCCGTGCCCTTTCACCACACCCATGCATTTGTCCTCTGGAGGGAACCTTCGGGCGAATCGATGATGCACCTGCGGCTTTTCGCCCACGAAATGGGACCGATCCATGCCTGGCTACGCGTCAGCCGCGGAAAACAGGGCGCACCCGCCCTCCCCGACCTGTTCGACCGTCTCGATGCCGTGATGGAAACCAGGAACGAGGGCCGGACCTGGTTTCTCCGGGAGTACGTCGTGGCCCGGCGCTTCAGCGGCATCGGAAACAGCTACCGGAGCCTGCGTTGCGCCTCCCGCTTCGCCGCCCTCATGCTGAAGAACCCCATCCACGAGGAGGCCTGGAGCCGCCTTTTCGAGAGCCTGGAAAAAGGGTTCGAGTCCTGGGAAGCCGGCGCCGCCCCGGAAGTGGTCTATTTCAAGATGCTCTACCTCTTCGCCCGCGACGAGGGCTTCCCGGTACGGGAGGACTGGTGGCGACGCCTACCCTCGCGCCAGCGCGCCGAAGCCGACCAACGCCTCCACCTCCCGCTGAGCGAACAACCCGGCTCCGACACGGCCCCCGAAAAACTGATCGAAAACCTGGAACGCTGGCTGCAGGGACACCATGAAATTCGTTTCTGATTTGCGGTTCGCCCGTTTTCTCCGTTTCTAATGGGTTTTGATCGAACACCCGTCCTTGCTCCCGAATCGCGACCGCCGTCCATGAAACCCGTCCGCCCATCCCGCCGTCTCTTCCATGCCGTCCCCCCGGCCGCCCTGGCCGGAGGATTGCTCGGTATGGTGGTTCTCCTCGGTTGGGGCATGCGGCAGCTCACTCCCGGAACTGACTTCGACCCTACGGAAATGCCACGTCACGACCGCGCTCCGGGCGCGGCCGTCGAGATCCCGCCCCACCGCGTCGGGGAATGGCACGACGAATGGACGCGGCCATTCTCCCAGGCACCGGCGTTCGACGAGCGGGTTCGCCTGGGCCAATTGCCGACAGTGGCGGAAAGGCTCCCGGAAAACCCGCTGGTCATTCACCCGCCGGAACAAATCGGACCCTACGGCGGCTCCTGGACCCGCTTCGCCAGCGGACCCAACGATATTTCGATCCTCTTCAGCACTCGCCTCACCTACGAGGGGCTCGTCCGCTGGGACGCCCGGGGCCGTGAGGTGATCCCCAACCTCGCGACCCACTGGGAGATCGGGGACGGGGGCCGCAGCTTCACCTTCCACCTTCGACGCGGGGTCCGCTGGTCCGACGGACATCCCTTCACCTCGGCGGACATCCTCTTCTGGTACGAATCGGTTCTTCGCGACGAGGCGATCACCCCTTCCATCCCCGGCCACTTTATTCGCGGCGGGGAGCTCATGCGGGTCGACGCGCCGGACGAATACACCGTCCGGTTTCACTTCGAGGAACCCGACGGCATCTTCGTGGAACGCCTCGCCTCCGGCCTCGGGGCCACCATGGTGGACTACCCCAAACACTACCTTAAACATTTTCACCGCGATTACGCCGACTCGCAACAACTGGCGGAAAACGCCCGCCGGGCCGGCTTTTCCCATTGGTACGAGTTTTTCTACGACCGGTTCGACTGGCAGAACCCCGCTCTGCCCCGCCTCTGGGCCTGGGTGATCGACAGCCCGCCACCCGGCTCGCCCGTCACCTACCGGCGAAACCCCTACTACTGGAAAGTCGACCCGGACGGCAACCAGTTGCCCTACATCGACGAGGTCGGTTTTTACATCTTCGACAACGAGATCATCGCTCTGCGGGCGCTGCAGGGCGGCGTCGGGATGCAGGGCCGGCACATCAACCTCGCCGACCTCCCCCTGCTCATGGAGCACCGCGAACGCGGCGGGTACAGCGTGCGAACCTGGGAGGATTCCGGCGGCAGCGCGCTGGTGCTTTCACCGAACCTCAACCATCGCGATCCCGTCATGGCGGAGCTGCTCAACGACCGCCGCTTCCGCATCGCTCTCTCCGTGGGATTGGATCGCGGCACCCTTAACCGCGCTGGCTTTTTCGACCTCGGCTCCCCCCGGCAGGTGGCGCCACCGGCCGGGTCGCCCTTTTACTCGGCGGCCTACGAATCGGCCTACGTGGACTACGATCCGGCAAAGGCCAACCGTATGCTCGACGGGATGGGACTGGATCGGCGCGACCGGAACGGGATTCGCCGGCTTCCCGACGGACGCCCCCTGCGCCTTCGGATCGAAACCACCCAGGGAGGGCGCAACCAGCAGATGCTGCAACTGGTGGCGGACGACTGGCAGGAGCTCGGCATCGACGCGGAGGTTCGCCGTCACGCCCGTCAGCTCTTCACCCACCGCATCTCGGCCCGCCTGCACGACGTGGCGGTCTGGAATGCAGCCGACACTTTTTTCCCCCTCATCGGTCCGGGCTGGTTTTTCCCCTTCGACCCCCACTCCTACCACGCCCCGGACTGGGGTCGATGGTTCCACTCCCACGGAACCGAGGGCTCGAGGCCGCCGCCGTCCATCCTGCGCTGCATGACCCTGTACCGTGAAATCGAACACGAAATCGACCCGCAACGACGGATCGACATGTTCCGCGAGATCCTCTCCCTGAACGAGGAAAACCTCTGGGTCATCGGCACAATCGGAGATCTCCCGCAGTTGTTTATCGTCGCCGACAACTTCCGCAACGTTCCCTCCCGCGTCATGTCCGGGTGGACCATCCGTACGCCGGGCAACACCGCCCCCGAATGTTACGCCATCGATCCCGCCGGTACGGAGCCGCGCCGCACGGCGCGCGCGCGATGAAAATCTCCTTCGACCAGAAAACGGTGACCCTCTCCATCGGAGAGTTCGCCGCCTTCAGTGTGGATCCGTCACCGGGCAGCGACGGACGGCCGGCCGGCCTGTGGCGGGCGCAACTGGGCACCCACTGGCACGAGACCCTGCGCGAACGCTCCGAAAAAGAGACGCCCGGAGCCCGCTTTGAAGTCCCGGTACGCGGTCGGTGGCCGCACCGGGACTGGATCGTCGAACTCCAGGGACGCGCCGACCAGGTTCTGCCGGCGGAAAACGGGGTTCTGCTCCGCGAAATCAAGACGGTCACCACCCCGCTGCCCGCCTCCGAGAGCGACCTGCGCGAAACCTATCCCGCCTACTTTCGACAGCTCGCCGCCTACCGCGCCCTCTACCCCCTGGGACGGGAGGGTGAGCCCCTCCCGGAATACCCCCGGGCGGAACTGCTCTTTCTCGAAATCGCCACCGGCTTCACCCAGCGGGTACCGCTCGGTGCGGATGACAGCAACACCTTCGAAGCCCAACTCGAACGGCTGGTCGGCTTCCTGCAATTCCGGGAGACCCACCTGCGGCGCCTCCGCCACAGCCAAATCCTCCCCCCGTTCGAGACCCCGCGGCCGGGCCAGGAGGGCATGTCGCGACGCCTGGCCGAAGCCGCGCGGGAATCGCCCATCGCCCTCTTCCAGGCGCCGACCGGATTCGGCAAAACCGGGTTTCTCCTGGAAATGGCCCTGAACGCGCTCCGGGACGGCCGGATCACGCGCATCGTTTACCTGACCGGCAAATCAACCGGCCAACTCCAGGTCCTGCGTCAATTGCGGGGCATGCTGCCCCCGGACGCCCCCGTCAGCTATCTCCAGGTCCGGAACAAGCGGGACCACTGCATTCACTCGGTTTTTCACTGTTTCCGCGACACGTGCCCGTACCTCGAGGACGTCGAGGCGCGCTGGAAAAAAAGCGGGCTGGGAGGGGAACTGCTTCACGACCGCAACGAACTCAACCTCGACGCCCTGCGCGAAGCGGGAAAACGCGCCCGCATCTGTCCCTACGAAATCACCCGTGCCACCCTGGCCGGCGCCGACGTCTGGGTGGGCGACTACAACTACGTCTTTTCCCCCGCCAACCGTTCCTTCTTTCACGACCGTCCCGGCTTCGACCCGGCGCAGACTCTCCTCATCGTCGACGAGGCCCACAACCTCCCCTCGCGGGTGGCCGACAATTACTCCGTGCGCTTGGCCCACGAGGACGCCCGGGACGTGCTGACCGAATTCACCTTCCGCGACGTCGCCCCCGGAGTGATCCGAGCCTGGCAATCGCTGGCCGACCTGCTGGCCGGACTCCGTTCCTGCGACGCCTGCGATGCCGATACCGAGGATTCCCTTCGCGCCGCCGCCGTTTCACTCGGCGAGGAAATGCTCGCCGCCCCGCCCGACTTCGCCGCGCTCAGCCCGGATATCCTGTCCCGTCTCGACGCCGGTGCCGCCCTCCGCGACTTCCTGGAAAACGCCGAAATCGACAAGCTGCTCTGGGTACCACGCCCCGGAGTCCTCGAAGCCACCTGCCTGGACGCTTCCATCCCCCTCGGAAACACCCTGCGCACCTTCCGCAGCGTCGCCCTGGCCTCGGCCACCTTTCGGCCGGAAGCACACTTCCTTCGCCAGTGCGGACTCGATACCGCGCAGGATTCCGTAACCCAGGTCACCTCCCGCGCGCCCTGGCGGGCCGGCGCCTACGACGTTGCGGCCGACCTCCGGATCGACACCCGCTACCGGCAGCGAACCCGTCACCTCCCGGCTATGGCCGAAACCATCGCCCGCCTGACCCGACAAGCGAGCGGACCGGTGGTCGCTTTTTTTCCTTCGTACCGCTACGCCCGCACCGTGCTCGACGAACTGGAGAGCCGGTTTCCCCACCTGAGCGCCGCCCTCCAGGAACGCCGCGAAACCCTGGCTGAACAGGCCGCCTTTATCGAGGAATCCCTCCTGCTGGCCGATGCTCTCTTTCTGATTCTCGGCAGCAGCTACGCCGAAAGCATCGACCTGCTCGGGGGAAGAATCGACTACGCACTTATCGCGGGGCCGGCCCTGCCGGAGGTCAACCCGGTGCAAAATGCCCGCATGGAACGCGCGGATCCGGCCACACGCGACGAACGTTTTCACGCCGTTTACCAAATTCCCGGAATGCAGAAAATCAACCAGGCCCTCGGACGCCTGGTTCGCGCCCCGGGACACCGCACCCGGGTTCTCCTGCAATGCGCACGTTTCGCCGACCCCTCCTACCTCGACCTCCTCGATCCCGACTTCCGGCCCGCGGTCTTCATCACCGCCGACGAGGACCTCGAAGCCTGGTTGCAGCCCGCGGATCCCCCCTGATCCCGTCCGATTTCCCCCCGCGCACCCCCTTTTTGCTTTACCCACGGATTCGAATTTTTCCTAATGGCAGCAATGCCGTCTTTACGCACGATTGAGTCCGCCGATATCCACAAAGCACTCGCGAACATGGTGGATTCCATTGTCCGGGCCCACGGCAAAACGCCCAAGTTGGGTATTCTCGGGATTTCCGACGGCGGTATCGCCCTCAGCCGGCGCCTGGCCCGCTCCGTCTCTGAACAGCTCGGGCGGGAGATTCCCGCAGGGGTGATCGACATCTCGTTTCACCGCGACGACATTTCGACCAAGCCCATCCCCAAAGCCACCAATCCCACCTCCATCCCCTTCGATATCGAGGGAGCCAGCGTGATCGTGGCGGACGACGTGCTCTCCACCGGACGGAGCCTCCGCGCCGCGCTCAACGAAATTTTCGACCAGGGACGTCCCGAAAAGGTGCAGGTGGCCACACTTTTCGACCGCGGCGGCCGCCTCCTCCCGTTCCAGTCCGACTATACCGGTTTCTGCGAGACGATCGACGCAACCTTGAACGTGAATGTCCGCCTATCCGAAACCGATCCGTCCGAGGACCGGATCGAAATCGCCGAGCCTCCCGCGAAAAACAAATGAGCTGGACAAAAACACACCTGGTCGGCATCGAGGACCTGACGCGGGACGAGTTGGAAACCATCTTCCGGGTCAGCGGGGCGTTCAAGGGAATCCTGAAACGCTCGGTCAAGAAGGTTCCGGCCCTCCGGGGAAAAACCGTGGTCAACCTCTTCCTCGAACCGAGCACGCGCACCCGGGTGGCCTTTGAAATGGCCGCGAAACGCCTCAGTGCCGACGTGGTCTCGATTACCGGTTCCGCCAGCAGCGTGGTCAAAGGCGAAACCCTGCGCGACACCGCCCTCAACATCCAGGCGCTCAATGCCGACGCCATCGTCATCCGGCACACAGCCGCCGGTTCGCCCGCCTACCTCTCGCGATTCA
>PXDC01000380.1 GCA_003565135.1 Verrucomicrobiota bacterium | reverse complement strand
GGCCAGCAGGTAAACGGATTCACCGAGGTCCCCGCCCGGCGGACCCCGGAGAAGGCCTACGATCTTTCGCTCGCCGGCGCGTTCACCAACGCTCCCGTGATGTACTCGTTCGGCCTCATGGTCCTTATCTGCGGCTGGATCTTCGGCAACGACGCGGTCGTGCTCGTCTCCCTCGTGCTCCTCGTCCTGCTCTGCGTCATCGCCATTGTCCATTTCCAGACCCGGGGCCATCACTGGGGGAACTGGTACGAAAAACTCCAGGCCAACAGCCTGCCGTTTACCGTCCTGACCCTGATCGCCATTCTGGTCGGCGGCGTGGTCCAGATCGTTCCCATGGTCACGATGAAACGCGCCGAACCGGTGGAAGGCGTGCGCCAGATTCCGTACACGCCGCTCGAACTTGTCGGCCGCGACATCTACGTGCGGGAAGGGTGTTACAACTGCCACTCACAAAGCATCCGTCCCTTCCAGGGCGAGGTCCTTCGCTACGGGGATTATTCCAAACTGGGCGAGTTCATCTACGACTACCCCTTCCAATGGGGGTCCAAACGGACCGGGCCCGACCTGCACCGCCAGGGCGGGAAGTACCCGGACATCTGGCATTTCCAGCACATGAAAGACGCCCGGTCCACGTCCCCCGGATCCAATATGCCGAACTATCCCTGGCTGTACACCCGGGAAACGGATTTCGACTCCCTTCCCTCGCGAATCCGGGCCATGCGGCTGCTCGGGGTGCCGTACCCGGAGAGCCTCGTGACGGAATCCGTCGACGAGGCCCGGACCCAGGCCGACGAAATCGCGGCCGGGCTGCGGGACGCCGGAGCCGACGCCCGCGCCGAAACCGAAATCATCGCCCTCATCGCCTACCTGCAGAAATTGGGCGCATCGGAGAACCTCAATGAAACGGATTGATTCGTTTTTCCCAACCCGCTGAACCACTCACCGCCATGTTAAGCCGCGCCGCCTTCGACAGCGTCCAGAATATCTTCGCCATCATCGCCTTCGTGCTGATCGGCGGAGGGTTCCTGTTCTTTCTCTTTAAGGCGATTTTCATGAAAAAGAAGAAGGTCGACCGCCTGTCTTCCCTCCCGTTCGACGAAAAAGAAACCACCCGACCGAAGAAGCAGGATCCGAACCGGAACGATTCCCATGAGTAAGCACACGCCCGAATCCGAACCGCCGCACGACAACGAACCGCTCCGGGAACACGTATTCGACGGCATCCAGGAGTACGACAACAAGCTGCCGAACTGGTGGCTGATGACCTTCTACGGTTCGATCCTGTTCTCCATTGTTTACTGGCTCTTTTACCACACATGGGAGGTCGGTCTCAGTCCGGAGGAAAAATTCGCGCAGCAACAGCAGGCATTCGCCGCCCAGGCCCTCGCCGCCGGTGAGGATGAGGTCGACGGCGACCGGCTCTTCGAATTGAGCCGCGAGGAATCCATGGTCGAGGCCGGCCGTCGCGCCTACACATCGAGCTGCGCCGCCTGCCACGGCCAGGAACTCGAAGGCGGCATCGGATCGGCACTCAAGGATGCGGAGTGGACCCACGGGTCGCGTCCGATGGAGATCCGGGAAAACATCCTCGACGGCATTCCCGCCGTCGGTATGCCGCCCTGGCGCCAGTCCCTGGGCGAACGACAGGTCAACGCCATCACGGCGTTCCTTCTCTCGGTCAACCCCGACCTGGTTCCGGACGAGGAAATCGAGGACTGAAGGCCATGGCCAAGCCATCCCTCAACACGCTCTCCACGATCAACGAGGACGGTTCGCGCGCCTTCGTGCACCCGGCCGACGTGAAGGGACGATTCAACCTGTTGCGGCGGGCCATTTTCGCCGTGCTCATCGCCGTCTACGCCCTCCTCCCCTGGGTCCCGGTGAACGGCTACCCGGCTGTCTTCCTCGACATATCCGCGCGGCGATTTCACCTGTTCGGCCAAACGTTCGTATCGCAGGATTTCTGGCTCGTATTCTTTCTCATCACGGGCCTCGCGTTCCTCCTTTTCTACGTGACCGCCCTTTTCGGCCGGGTCTGGTGCGGTTATGCCTGCCCGCAAACCGTTTTTCTCGAAGGGGTGTACCGCCGTGTCGAACGGTGGCTGGAAGGCGACGCCACCCGGCGCAAGCGGCTCGACGCCGCGCCCTGGAATGCGGAGAAGGTGCTCCGGCGCGGGATGAAGCACGCGATTTTCATCGTTTTCTCGCTCGCCATTTCCCACCTCTTCATCGCCTACTTCATCTCCATCCCCGAGCTCTACCGCATGATGGGTGTCTCGCCGCTGGAGAACTGGACCACCTTCCTCTGGGTTTTTGTCCTGGGAGGCCTGCTTTACTTCAACTTCGCCTGGTTTCGCGAACAACTCTGCATCATAATCTGCCCCTACGGTCGCCTGCAATCCGCGCTGCTCGACGACGATTCCATCATCATCGGCTACGACGAAACCCGCGGCGAACCCCGCGGCAAGGTCAATACCGCGGGCGCGGGCGACTGTGTCGATTGCGATCGCTGCGTCAATGTCTGCCCCACCGGAATCGACATTCGCCAGGGCCTCCAGATGGAGTGTATCGGCTGCACGGCCTGTATCGACGCCTGTGACACGGTCATGAAAAAGCTCAACCGGCCGACCGGTCTCATTCGCTACGATTCGGGCAACGGCCTGGCCGGACGCAAGACCCGGTTGCTCCGACCGCGGACCGTGCTGTACACCCTGCTGCTGCTGGTCGGGGCGAGCATCTTTACGTTCGCGGTTTCCCGGACCTCCTCCTTCAGCGCCAACGCCATCCGCATGTCGGGCGCCCCCTACTACCAGCAGGAGGAATCCATCCGCAACCATTTCCAGGTCCGGGTTATCAACAAGCGCAACGAAAGCGCCTCCTTTTCCATCCGCGCGGAGAGCGCCCTGCCCGAAGTCGAATGGAATACGGCCGAGCAACCCCTCACCCTCGAGCCCCACCAGGAGCGCGTCACGCCCCTCTTTGTCCACATTCCCCGATCCGCCTTCGAGGGACCGTTTCCGGTCACCATCCACATCGAGGAGGAAAACGGTCCCGGCCAGGCGGTCCGCCGGGTCACCTTCCTCGGCCCCGATATCCGCGACCGCTGAAAACCGGCCGGACCCGCGACCGGCCCATAGCGAAAACCAATCCGAACAAACGATATGAAAAAACTCATTGGAGAAAAACCGTGGATCCTGATCGTCCTGGGCTTTCTGCTCCTGATCAGCGTCTGGACGTTCTTTTTCGTCGTCGCCCTCCACAATCAGCCGGAGCGACTTCCGCTATCGTTGGGCGAGGAATCACCCCCGACGGCGTCATCCCCGGACACCGGATCGCCATGGATCTGACCGGCGTACAGACTCCCCTGGCCGGGCTGATTGCCGGGCTGGTCACCAGCATCCATTGCGTCGGCATGTGCGGTCCCCTCGCGTGCGCCGTTCTTCCCGCCAACGCACCCGGCCAAGGATCGCCGCAGGTGGCTCTCGGTCTGTACCACCTCTCGAGGATCGTATCCTACGCGCTGATCGGGGCCCTGGCCGGCGCATTCGGCGCCGCGGTCGCGGGGGTTTTCGCCTTTCCCATGACCTCGTTGCTGCCCTGGGCCCTCGTCGTCCTCTTCCTCGTTTTCCTGTTCGGGTGGGAAAAACGGGTACCCCTGCCCGCCGCGGTCTCCCGGGCCGTCTTCCGGTTGCGCCTGCGGGCGGACCGGTTGAGCCGGCCGGTCCTCGGCGCCTCCCTCGGCCTGCTCACCCCCTTCCTTCCCTGCGCCCCCCTCTACATTCTTTTCGGGGTCGCCCTCTTTACCGGTTCCGCCGCCGGGGGCGGTCTCCTGCTCGCCGCCTTCGCCGCCGGCACCGTCTTGCCGCTCTGGGTCGTCCAGGCCCAGTTCTTTCGTCTGCGCGCCCGCTTCTCCCCGCTCACCCTGAGCCGTATCCAGAAAGGACTCGCGCTGGTCTCCCTGGTTCTCGTCGCCTGGCGCGCAACCGCCGGCGACGGTTTTTCCCCGGAGGGCGCCGCAGCCGCGTGCCCGTTCCATTAGGCCCATGCCCGCCGCACCCACAGTCACCGCGGCCGCGGATGCCGCAAACGCCTCCCGAAACCACACGGGGACCGGTGACTGCCGCCATTGCGGCCAGCCCGTACCCGCCGCCCAGGCGGACAGCGACTTCTGCTGCACGGGCTGCCGTTTCGTTTACGGCCTGTTGCACGATCGCGGTCTCGAAAAATTCTACGACCTGCGGGACGGAGCCAGCCAGCCGGTGAAACCACACGTGTTCGAGCCCCGCGATTTCGCCTGGTTGAGCGAAATGGCCGCGGCCGCCGAACAGGAAGCCCCGTCTCCGTCGCTCGTCCTCGACCTGCAGGGAATCTCCTGCCTCGGGTGCATCTGGTTGATCGAAAAAGTGTTCCAGGATCGACCGGGCGCGCTTTCGATTGAAATCAATTCCACCCTGGGGCAGCTTCGCCTCCAGTGGGTGCCCGGGGTCTTCGATCCGGTGGCCTTCGCCCGCGAGCTTCAATCGTTCGGCTACCTCCTGGCCCCGCCCGGAAAACAGGAGAACCGCGAAAGCCATCAGTTGGTGCGCCGGATGGGGGTCAGCGCCGCGCTGGCCATGAACTGCATGCTTTTCACCATTCCTTTCTACCTGGGGATGGACCAGACTTTTGAATACGCGGCGCTCTTCAGCTTCCTCACCATGATATTCGCGACCGCCAGTCTCATGGCGGGCGGCTCCTACTTCATCCATCGCAGCTGGCAAAGCCTCCGCCGCGGCGTCATCCACATCGATCTGCCCATAGCCCTCGGCATCGTCTTTTCCTACGCGGGCTCCATGTACGCCTGGGCCCGGAACGACCACAGTTTTGTCTACTTCGATTTCGTCACGGTATTCATTTTCCTCATGCTGCTGGGACGATGGACGCAGCAACTGGCGATCGAGAAAAACCGCAACTACCTGCTCAACCTGCAGAGCCATCACCAGAAAGTCAGCCGCCTGACCGATGACGCGGCGGAGCCCGGCACCCGCGTCCCGATCGGCGACCTTTCCGCCGGCGACCGTTTCGCCCTCGCGCCCGGCCAGTTTCTGCCGGTGCGCTCCCTGCTCCTCTCCGAAAACGCCTCCTTCGGCATGGAGTGGATCAACGGCGAATCGGAAGCCCGCACCTTCCGCACCGGCCAGGCCGTTCCCGCCGGGGCCATTCCCCTGGGATCGGAACGTACGCGATTTTGCGCCGAAGAAGACTGGAAGCATTCGTTTCTGGAACGCCTGACGGCGGTTCCGGCCCGCGGAATCGAGCGCTACCCGCTGGTCGAGCGTATAATCGCGATCTACATCACCTGCGTTCTGGTTATCGGCGCGGTGGGCTTCGCCGCCTGGTATTCCATCACCGGCGACACCTATCCCGCCCTGCAGGTGCTTATTTCCGTACTGGTCGTTTCCTGCCCCTGCGCCATCGGTGTCGCCTGGCCGCTCAACGACGAACTGGCCACCTCCTCACTGCGGAAAGCCGGGGTCTTCGTCCGCGAGCCCGGCCTCTGGCACCGCCTCAGGCGCGTGCGGAAGATCCTGTTCGACAAAACCGGCACCCTCACGCTGGAACACCTCGCGCTCCGCAACCCCGAAGTGCTCCAAACCCTGTCGCCGGAGGCCAGACAGGTGTTGCACGCCATGGTCGAGGGGAACCTGCATCCCGTCAGCCGCTGTCTCCGGCAGCATCTCCTCACCTCGGTCACCAACCGCTCAGAACACCCGCTCCCCGCACCCGTCCGGGTGAACGAAATCCCCGGCCGCGGCCTGTTCGCGGAGACGGCCGCGGGCCTTTGGCGCCTGGGACGGCCCGCCTGGGCACGGCAATCGGGAGACGACCGGACGGCGGCAACCGCCGATTGCTCGTTCTCCCTGGACGGCATTCCCCTGGCCGATTTCCGTCTCGCCGAAGAAATCCGCGCCGACGCGCGTGAGGAAATCGGGCGCTGGCAGGCGCAGGGATTCGAGGTTTACATACTGAGCGGCGACCGGCGGGAAAAAGTCCGTGAATTGACGCGGCAACTGGGCCTGCCCCCGGCTCACGGCCGGGGAGAGATGTCACCGGAGGAGAAGGCCGAATGGGTTCGCCGTATCGACGACCGGGACACCCTCATGGTCGGCGACGGCGCCAATGACAGCCTGGCCTTCGACGCCACCTGGTGCCGCGGCACCCCCGCGGTCGATCGCGGTCTGCTGGAGCAGAAAGCCGATTTTTATTTCCTCGGCAAGGGACTCGACGGCATTCGCAAACTCTTCGAAACCGGCGTACGCCGCCGCACCACCCTTCGCCGGGTATTCAGCTTCACCATCGCCTACAACATCATGACGCTCACCCTCTGCCTGGC
>PXDC01000342.1 GCA_003565135.1 Verrucomicrobiota bacterium | reverse complement strand
CCCCGCGGCATCATTCCGAATCGAGCTTTTTGTAGACCTCGGCGAATACCCGGCGCATCTCGTCCCAGTGCGAATCGAGGTCGGAGCGGATTTCCTCCCAGGCGTCGTCGCCCGATTGCCTCAATTCGCGGAGCCGGGCAAACCCGTTTCGTTGCATCGTCTGCAGCGTTCCCACGCGGTCCATACAGTAGGCCTTGATCGCTTCCGGGGATGCTTCCGCCCGCTCCCGGATTTTTTCGATTTCGGAAGACCATTCCTTCAGCCGTGCCTCCATCTTTTGTTCGTATTTCGGATCGTCGGGATTCATGTTTTTTCCTGTTGGGTGTTCCGGGCGGCCGCCGGTACGTTCCGGCCGCTTTTGCCCTGATTCCACTATAGCGCCCGACTGCCGGCCGCTCAAGACCGGGGCGGGCAATTGGCAAGATATGCGGCGTGCGGACCGGGGGCGTTTCGCGCGGGATCCGGTGCTTGAGACGGTATGGTTTTGATTGACGTCGGCACAAAATCCGTCCACATTCCGTTTGTTACGCTTTCTCCCGAGTTCAGATTTCGATCAACGCCACCACCACAACCTGTGAAACCGCGCCCTTCTTTTTCCCCCGTCCGGGCCTTTACCCTTATTGAGCTGCTGACCGTGATTGCCATCATCGGGATCCTGGCGGCCATTTTGATTCCGACCGTAAGCGCGGTCCGGGAATCCGCCCGTTCCACTCATTGCGTGAGCAACCTGCGGCAGATCGGCAATGCCGTGCACCTGTTCGCCCAGGAGAACAACGACCTGATTCCGCCCAACGTGGGCGGCGTTTCCGGCGGAGGACCGGCGATCGAGGAGGAGGTCGGGAGCCTGATCAACGATCGCGGGCTCGGCTTTCTCCTTTCCGAAGAACGCGGGGGCATTCCCCGAAATCACGCCAATCGGCGAATCGCCCGGGTCGGCAACGTCGATTACCTGGACGACGCCAACATTTTGATTTGTCCCGGTCTGGATGAACGGGTGTTCGCCGTGGACGGCTACCAGGAGCCGGGCGCATTCACCGCGGATCGTCCCATTGTCCGGGCCGGTTACATCTGGTTGTACGTGGTGCGTGACGGGCCGCGCGGCTGGGCCACCGGGCCGACCGCGTACCGGGCGAACGCGCGTGTGATCGAGGATCCGAACAATCCGCTCCTTTTCGATTTCGGCTGGCAGGGAAACATTTTCCGTTCCGAGTATACGCTTCCGTCCCACAATACGATCAATGTGCTGCACCTCGGCGGACAGGTCAGCCAGGTGCCGTTGGATCAAGCCAATTCGGTTTCCAATCTCCCGTTTCTGGAATTTTATGATTACCTCGCCTACGGAGTCGAACGGACCCGGAGTGGAGGCAGGCGGTAAACAGCGCGGTACGGGCGACGGCGGGTGGCGGGGCGCCCGGTGTCGACCGACATCAGCCCCGGGGTTGCGCGGGCAACACCCGGGTCAGGTCAACGGCTCGGGACGGGTGGCGTCCGCCGGATCGGCCCAGCGGTCGTTGGGCACGAGGGGGCTCCAGTCCGGCCTGCCGGGATCGCGGTCGTAAGGGTAGCCGCCCAACTCCCGGTAGAGTTCGGCGTAGTGTTTAAGCTTTTCCCGGTCCAGCCGGACTCCGAGACCCGGCCCTTCCGGTACACGTATCCGCCCGTTGGCATAACCGAATCGACCGCCTTCGATAACATCGTCCAGCAGGTGGTGATAGTGGGCGTCGGCGGCAAAGGTCAGGTTCGGCAGAACCGCTCCGAGGTGCAGCATGGTGGCGAGTTGGATACCGAGTTCGCCGCTGGAGTGAACGGCGATCCCCAGATTGAAGGTTTCGCAGACGCCGGCGGCTTTGATACAGGGCCGGATTCCACCCCAGAACGTGGTGTCGAGTAGAATGACGTCGACCGGCGGGCGCCCGGTGGCCCCCATCTGGAGGATATTCTGGGCGAGCTGTTCGAAATTCACCACCACGGTGTTGGTGGCCAGGGGAACCCGGACCAGTCCGCGCACCCGGCCCATGGCCGCCAGCCCGAATGCCGGGTCCTCGAGGTAATCGTTATTCAGTCCTTCGATGGCCTGTCCAAAGCGAACGGCGTCCTCCACGCTCAATACCCCGTTGGGATCGTAACGGACGCGATCGTGCGGGTACTGTGCGGCCAGTTTCCGGTAGCATTCCAGTTCGTACTCGGGCGGGAAGACGCCGCCTTTGAGTTTGTGGGCGGTGAAACCATATCGCTCCTTCAGCCGCCCGGCTTCGGCCAGCAATTGATCGGGGGTCCGCGCCTCGCCGATCCCGTCCCGGTTGGGGTAGCGGAAAAAGAGATACGATGCAAACGGGATCTCGGTACGGACCCGTCCTCCCAGGATTTCCGAAACCGGCACGCCCAGGTGCTGGCCCATCAGGTCGAGACAGGCGAATTCGAGCGCGGCGTGGAGCTGGGTCCGGTTGTTGTAGAGGGAGGCCGTCGGGTTGCAGATTCGGAAGCGCATTTCCTCCAGGCGGAACGGGTCGGCGCCCAGCAGGTAGGGTTTCATGGCGCGAAAGGCGGCTTCGGACGATTCGCCTCCTCCACCCATTTCGCCGAGTCCGATGAGGCCGCTGTCGACCTCCACCTCCACGATGGTGCGGACGAATCGGCCCCAGTGACAGCCGTTGGCGTGCCGCAGAGGCGCTTCCAGGGGAACGGTGACCGTGGTGGCTCGAATGTCTTGTATTTTCATGGTGTCGCAATGGAGGTCGAGGGTCTTGATGCCCGATTGTGGCGGCGTTGAGGCGCGACCCGGAGATTGAAGCAACCGGCGCATAAAATGTGAAGAGGAAAGAGATCGGGCTGGAATCCTGCCGCGATTTTCGAAAGGATGAGGTCCATGCCGAAAGTCCTCGCCGCGTTTGCCCATCCCGACGATATGGAACTGCTCTGTGCCGGCACGTTGCGGCTTCTGGTTGAAGCGGGCTGGGAAATGTGCTGCCTCACCCTGAGCGGGGGCGACCGGGCCAATCTTCCGTGGACGCGGGAGGAAATCCGCCGGGTACGCCTGCGGGAGGCGCAAAACGGCGCGGCCGTGCTCGGGGGGAAAGCGCACTGGGCGGGGTTGGACGACATCGGCATCTTCTATTGCCGCGAGCAACTCGAGATCGTGGTGGAAGCGGTCCGCCGGTTCTCGCCCGACCTGATCCTTACCCATTCACCCGACTGTTACACCCTCGATCACGAGGAAACCTCGAGGCTTGCGCGCATGGCCGCGTTCGCCTGTAAGAACTATCATTTCGAGACCCGGTCCCCGGCCATGAAGCATGGCCCCCACCTCTATTACACGGATGCTTCCGAGGGAAAGGACAAGTACGGACATCCGGTGCGGGCCGATTTCTGGATCGACGTGACCCCGGTATTCGCCTTGCGTCAAAAGGCCCTGGCCTGTCACGAGAGTCAGTGCGGGGGCAAGCCGACGCCGGAGAATATCCGGATGTTCCAGGAAATGAACGAACGGCGCGCGCGCCGTCAGGGCGAATATTGCGGGGTAGATTACGCCGAGGGGTTTCGGCAGAATCTCGCGCACAACTATCCCCAGGACGATATTCTCGGTGCCGTGCTGTCGGGTTTTGTGAAACGACCGGGTGAAGCAGGAAATTTATGAATGAATGGATCCAGAATATGTGCGGATTAAGGAAAACGGTGGTCATGGGTTCCGCGGTTTGGGCGTTGCTGGCGACAGGCATCGGCATGGCCGGGTTTGGCTGTGCGGCCACCGGGGGCGGCGGACCGGGCTTGGACGGCGAATCGAATCGCCTTGAGGCGGGGGCGCGTACCGAAGTGCTGACCGGCCTCGACGTGCTGGAGCGGGACGGATTCGACCTCCTGCGCGAGGGGCGCGTCGCCCTGATCGGCAATCATTCCTCCATCAACCGCCGCGGCGAGCACCTGCTGGATCTGATCTGGGAACACCGCGAGGTTGACCTTGTGGCCCTGTTTTCGCCGGAACACGGTTTTCGCGGCACGCTGGATGAGGCGGTGGAGGACGGTGTCGACGAGACGACCGGGCTCCCGATTTACAGCCTTTACGGAGCGACGCGCGTGCCCACCGACGAAATGCTGGAGGGAATCGACGTGGCCGTCTTCGACATTCAGGACATCGGTGCGCGATTTTACACATATATTTCCACCATGGGAGAGTTTATGCGGAAGGCCGAAGAGCACGGTATCCGGTTCGTTGTGCTCGATCGGCCCAACCCGATTCAGGGTAACTGGTTCGACGGGCCGATCCAGGACGACGACCTGGTGGGACGCTTCACCTCATTTGTGCCCATGCCGGTCGCGCACGGGATGACCGTGGGGGAGATAGCGAAATTGTATAAGAGATTTCATGACATCCGTCCCGAGCTCCATGTTGTTCCGGTGGAAGGGTGGAGCCGGGATATGTACTTTGACGAAACGGGCCTGGCCTGGGTCAATCCGTCCCCCAACATGCGTTCGGTGGACGAGGAGTTGCTTTACACCATGGTCGCGTTGACCGAGGGGAACCACGCCTTATCGGTGGGGCGCGGAACGGACCGGCCATTCGAGTACCTCGGGGCCCCGTGGGTGGACGGACGTGCTTTGACTGATAATCTCAATGCCCGCCGGCTCCCGGGCCTCTGGTTTATGTACACGACGTTTATTCCTTCGCAGACGGATATAACGGGCCGGGAGAACCCGCGGTACCCTCACGTCGGGGAGGTCTGTCACGGGTTTCGGGTGGTCGTTACGGATCGTCACGCGGTCAGTCCGGTCGCGGCCGGAATTCATATGCTGGATGCCTTGCTGGAGGTACACCCGGACGAGTTCAGTACCGAACGGCTTCGCGGGTCGGTGGGCGCCGGGTGGGTGCTGGAGGCCCTCAACGATCGAGAGGATCCCGACGGGATTATTGAACGCTGGCGCGGCTCGGAAGCGTTCCGGACATTCGCTTCCCGGCGCGAGCAGGTGTTGATGTATTGATTCCGGAATCACGTCGGCCGAACCGGATCGCTCCCCGCGCTTGCGCGCTCGCGCTCCACGGGTACAGTCGGGGGGTATGAGTGAGCTTTCCGCGAAACAAAAAGGAGGGCATCCGGACGAACTCCTGGATGTGGTTGACGAGGACAACCGGGTGATGCGGCAGGCCCCGCGAAGGGAGGTTCATGTCAATGGTGACTTGCACCGGTCGATCCACCTTTTCCTGGTCAACGACCGACGCGAGATCCTCTTGCAGAAACGGTCGCAGTGGAAACCGGATTGGCCGGGTTGTTGGGACTCGTCGGTTTCGGGCCACGTCACGGCCGGACAAACCTACGATGAGACCGTATTTCGCGAGGCGGAGGAGGAGATCGATTACCGTTGCTCCGATCCCGCCCCGGTTTTGCTGATCGAGGGCAGTGAATTGACCGGCAGGGAATGGGTCCAGCTCTATGTCGAGAAACCCTCGAAACGTCCGCGGCTTCGACCTGATCCCGCCGAGGTGTCGGAGCTTCGCTGGTGGGGATGGGACGAACTGGTGGAGGCGCTCGTGCGGGAGCCGGATTCGTTCGCGCGCGCCTTTCGCACGCTTTTTTTCATGTGGCGGCAGACGGAATACGTCATTCCGGAAAAGGATCGGACCGGTTGGTACCGCCTTTATTCAGAGGTTCCCGACCGATTGCAGATCCTGCGCAGCTTCCTGGAGAGTGCCGGCCTTGCGGCGAGTGTGGAAAGGGATCAGCACTGGTTGGGACACGCGGGACACGGGATGTTTGGCCAGCGAAATCCCATGGAAAGCGACCTCTGCGTGCCGCGCGAGCACCTGAGTGAATGCATTGCGCTCCTCTACTTGAGCGAAGTTCAGGAGGATTGAAGCCGGATGTGGCATGGTCCCGGGGCTGTGCCGTTCGGAACCGGTGGAGAGCGCCGCCGTCGGTCAAACCCGCGCGGTGGAAAAGTCCGCCCGGCCCGGTTGGGGCGAGGTCCCGGAGGATAGGGCGGAATGTAAACACTGTGTTAAAAACGCAGTATTAATTTGTAAAAGGCTTGTGCTTCAAGGGTTTAATCTTGTTGTGCATCCCGGCTTGGATAGAACGTTGGGTAGGGTAACCGCAGTTTTGGGGCGAAGCCGCCACTACGGGCAACAACGATGAAATCCTTGAATCCATTTTCCGTTCCTTTATCCGGGTTTCGCCCTCTGGGCGTTCAAACCGGGGAAGCCGTCGACGTAGGTTTTTTCCTCCGCTTTCCCCACGGGGTCTGCCCGGTGGCGAGCCGTGCCGGCAACGACCATGAACGCGCTTTTTATGCCCGGTACCTGAACGATATCCAGTTCCTGATCGACAGCGATCGCGACGCATGGGCCGACCGGCGGCTGTGCCAGGAGGACGAAAACAATCCGTTCATCGAGTTCGAT
>PXDC01000139.1 GCA_003565135.1 Verrucomicrobiota bacterium | reverse complement strand
GATCCCGCCGTAACGTTCCCCGTCGTCCGCACGGATTTCCTCGACCTGCTCCGGCGTGAAATAGACCCGGGGCCGCTCCCGCGGAACCCGTTCCAGGACCTCCTCGATGGGCAGGCGGGGAAAGGGCGTGGCCTCATCCGAGACCCGGAAACGCCGCGTCCGGCTGAAAACCGGTTCGCCGTCCGAGACAAACCCGTATCGCCAGTACCAGTCGCCCGTATCGAGGGTGCGGGTCGGGATGAATACCGTCAGGTCGATGTCGCGCACCGTGGTGGTGTCGTCTGCAAATTCCGGGGAACGCGAGTACTGCAGGATCCAGCGGTCCACACCGTCGACGGGCAGCCAGACAAACGCGGGCGGGTTGGCGCCCGGTTCGGCACCGTCTTCCGGGGAATAAGGCACTTCTTCCGCGGAGGGCGAGCGATCGAGCCGGTCCGCTCCGGCGTTTGCCTCCAGATCCCAACTCCATGCTCCGGCCAGGAACAGGGGCAGCATTCGGAGGGAACGCATCCGGGCCATGCGGTGCGGCGACAGGGAAAGGGATAGCGATCGAACGATGCGTGCGGGTGCGTTTGCCATGCCGCCACCCTAGAGCGGGCCGGGCTGGTTGAAAAGCCGGAACTGAACCGGCCGGGAAGGAACGGCGAAAAGGGAGGGACGATCGCAAAACCGGATCGGTACGCATAGATGGCGGAGCCATCTTTCGGAGTGCGGTGCTCGGCACCGCTTTCCAAACATCACCTCTCCGACGCGCCGAGGGCCTCGCCCGCCGCGGTAAGACGTTTCGCCGGCGTGCGCCCGCGGTACCGTCCCGGTCCCCTTCGGTCCGGCCTCTGAAATCGATTTCAGGAATTCGCTTGCCTCATTATAATGTCTGTGGAGATAATAACAGGCATTCATGGTGAAACCATCGTTCAACCGGAATCCGCTCTACCGGCAGGTGGCCGACTACCTGCGGGAGGAGCTGGCGGCGAAGGGACGGCCGGGTGAGCGGTTGGAGTCGGAGGAAAAGCTGGCCGAGCGGTTCTCCGTCAGCCTGATCACGGTTCGGGAAGCGCTGCGCCTGCTGGCCGGCGAGGGCGTGATTGAGCGGCGTCACGGGAAAGGGACGTTTGTGGCGGACCGCCGCCGGGACGGTTGGGTCGCGGTCCTGATCGAGCGGGACATCGCCCATCCGCACGCGTCGTTCTTTCACATGCGCGTGGCCCAGGAGGTCCGCCGGCTCCTGGAGGAAGCGGGAACGCCGGTCAAACTGTACATCGGCCGTCTGCGTCCCGGCGAGCGCCCCGGCGTTCTCACCTGCCGTGAGTTCCTGGCCGACCTGGCCAACGAGCGGCTCAGCGGGGTGGCGGCCATCGACGTTTATCCGCACGGGTCCTGGATCGACGAATTGAGGAGCCGGAAGCTGCCGTTGGTCGCCACGACTTCCGGGAAATACGGACACGCGCTGGAGATGGACCGCCAACGCCTCGTGAGCGAGGGGGTGGGGCGGCTGGTGGCCGGGGGGCGCCGGCGTCTGGCCATGATCGGTTGGGACGGCGACGAACCCGGGGAACGCCAGGGGGCGACCTACCGCACCCTGTTTCGTCGCGCCCTGGATGAGCACGGACTGGCGATGCGGGAAGCGTGGGTGCGGACCGACCTGCACCCGGCGGGTGCCGGCGCGGGATGGGAGCAGTTCCGCGAGCTCTGGGCCGCCGGGACCCCTCACCCCGACGGCCTGCTGGTGTGCGACGACCTTCTGTTTCGCGACGCGGCCACGGCCATCCTCGATCTCGGGATCAAGGTGCCGGACACGTTGATGGTCGCGTCTCACGCCAACCGGGGTTCCGGGAGTTTTTGTCCCTTCCCGGTAGAAAAATTTGAAATGGACCCGGATGGGGCGGCGGGCCGACTGGTCGAACTCCTGCAGGAGGCGATGGCGGGAGGGCTGCCGGAGTCGTCGCACGAATTCTACCCCATGAACCACATTCCCGCCTCGCCCGTCGGCGAACTGCGGGAAAGAACCGACAGGAAGTAAACGTATGTTGAGAGCGGGGCTGATCGTGGCCGCAGCGGGGTTGTTTGCGGTGACCGGAGTGCAGATGAAAGCGGGTTTGGCGGAACGCCAATGGAGCGAACCGGAGGACCTCGGTCCTCTCCTGGAAAACATTTCCATCCAGCACGGTGTGATCGGGGAGGAGAACGGCGAACCGGCCGCGTTCTTTACCGTCGCGGGCGAGCCGGCGGTGTTCAACGTCGTCGGGCTGGAGAATTACCGGCTGATTCGTTCCCTGCCGCTGGAGGGGGCCGATCGCTCGTGGAGCCACGCCGTGGCCACCGACGGCTCCGTGTACATCGCCGGGGTCGGCAGCGGCGCGTCCGGCCACCTTTACCGGTACCGGCCCGGGTCCGGTGACGTGGAGGATCTCGGGGCGCCGGTGCCCGGACACAAGTTCCTCTGGACGCTGACCGCCGACGACCGGGGCGGCGTGTTCGGCGGCACCTGGGAGGGCGGGCACGTTTTTCATTACGACGCGGTGAGCGGGGCCTTCCGCGATTACGGCCGGATCGATCCGGACGAGGACTACATCCGCTCGATCGCCTTCCACGACGGCACGGTCTACGCCGGGTCGGGCGCCCGCAACGGTCGGGTCTGGCGGCTCGACCCGGAGAGCGGCGAGCGCACCCGGATCGAGATCCCGGTGCGGGAGGAATACGCCGATCAACTCGACAACATGCGCAGCGTCTACCACCTGGCGGTGGCGGGCGATCATCTCTTTGTCTTTTTTGCCGGACCGCGGGTGCTGCTCGGCTACGACCTGGAGGCGGAGGCGTGGTGGGACGAGATGTTTACCGGCATCCGGGGCCCGGTCAGCGGGGTGCCGTCGGCGGACGACTCGCGGTTTTATTTTGTCACCCGCACCGACGGCTTTGTCGAACTCGACCTCGGGACGCGGCAGTCCCGGCCGGTTCGGTCGTTCGGGGGCGCTTTTCGCGGCGGGGGCTGGATTCGGTTGGGAGACCGGGAGGCGTTTCCCGGCGACACGCTCGCCACCGTGCACGGGGATGGGAGCGTGGCGTTCTTCGATTTTGAAAAAGGAACGTCCGAGTCGTTGCCCTCGCTCGCCCGCGGAACCCCGACGCCCATCCACGCCCTCGAGCGCGGGCCGGACGGCGCGCTGTACGCCAGCGGTTACATGGGGTCGACCGGGGCGCGATTCGACCCGGAGAGCCGGGAGGTGCGTACCTTTCCGGTGGGACAGGCCGAGTCGATCGCCCCGCACCGGGACTCCCTTTACTGGGGCGTCTACCCGGGGGCGCGCATTTACGCGCAGTCGTTCGACGGTGACGATCCCGGAACGCCGAAGCCGCGTTTCGAGATCGGTCATCACCAGGATCGGCCCTATGTCATGACCTCGGACGGCCGGAAACTGTTTATCGGCACCATCCCGGATTACGGACGGCTGGGCGGTGTGCTGGCGGTTTACGATCCCGATGCCGGCGAAAACGGTCTGCGGGTGTATCCGGATGTTGTCGACAAACAGAGCATTGTCGGGCTCGCCCGGCACCCGTCCGGCTACCTGTTCGGTTCCACCACCGTATCGGGGGGATTGGGTATCGATGTCGAGGCCGATCGGGCCCGGCTTTTTGCCTGGGATGTCGAGCGGGGAGAAAAGGTTCGCGAATGGAGTCCGGACCTCCCCGGGGCCGAAACCGCGAGAATGATCAGCGGCCTTTCGAACGGTCCGGACGGGAATATCTGGGGAACCATGAACGGGATCGTTTTTGTGCTGAATCCCGAATCCTTTGAGATCGAGCGCTACCGGAATATTTATCCCGATGTCACCCGTTACGGCCGGTGGCGGCCGGTGCATTTGCGATGGGGGTCCGACGGTCTCCTTTACACCGACCTCGCCGGCCGGATCACCGCGATCGATCCGGAAACGCTGGACGCCCGCGATTTCGGGGTCCGCTCCGGACTGATGACCATCGATCGCGCCAACAATCTTTATTACGTCCGCGGTTCCCGCCTCATGATGATTTCCCCGCAAGAACGGAAGGAAGAACGATGAACATGAATCCTGTATTGACCGAAACGCCATTGCGCAACAAGCCCTCGCGCGGCTTCACCCTTATCGAGTTGCTGACTGTGATTGCCATCATCGGCATTCTCGCCGCCATCCTCATTCCCGTGGTCGGCCAGGTGCGGGAGTCCGCCCGCGCGGCCAACTGCGTCTCCAACCTGCGGGAGATCGGTGGGGCGATCGCCCTTTACACAAATGAGAACGAACGGACCCCGCCCTCGCGCGATCCGCGTTCCAGCGGCGGCGCCCGCACCATCGCCTGGACCCTTTGGACGTACGTCGGGTACGACATGAACAGCTTCGGGGCCGAGATGAGCGGACGGACCGGCAACGCCGTCACCGTTTTTAATTGTCCCTCCACCGAGAACAACCCGATTCCGACACCGGGCTCGTCCGTGTTCACCGACCGGCCTCATTCCTACGCCCTGAACGCGGGGCCCTCCGCCACCATCCGCGGCGGCGACTTCAACAATGCCGTCAATAACGGGTTTCCCCTCGAGCAACTCCAGACCCCCAGCCGCACGGTGTCGGTGTTCGAGACTTCCTTTTACTACGGAATGGCCGACCACTACCTCAACCAATACGGGCTGATGAGCCACAACGGCGCGTCCAACTTTCTCTACTGGGACGGCCATGTCGAACGCTTCAACTACGAGGACGTCCCCGACCAATCGAGCGATGTCTTCTGGTCCGGCCGCTGAGGACGGCGGTACCCATTTCCGTAAACGTAAATCCTGGACAGAACCTATGAGCAAACCAAACAAACTTCTCGTGTTCGCGGCCGGCGCCGGTTTTGCCGCCGCAACCGTATTGAACGCCAATATATCGTTGACCGACGATTTTAGCGACCGCGAGGTGGGCGACGAACTGATCGGTTCGACCACTTCCGACGGCCAGTGGGTGTGGACCGCCGCCTCCGAGGCGCAGCCGCTGATCGCCGAGGATGGCGACCGTACCTACGTCGATTTCGGTTCGGACAACCACGAGTCGATGGGCTGGCAGTCGGCCGACGACGGCAGCCACCTGCGCGTCGATCCGGACGGCAAACTGGTCATCGAGTTCGACTACCTGTACCTGACGCCGTGGGGTGACAACAATGCCTTCAACGTGCGGTACCTGATGGAGGAGCGCTGGCTCAACCCCCTCAGTGGCGGCCACCCGGACCCGCAGGGCTACGGACTCCGCTTGCGGGTAACCGGGGACGAAACACTCGATTACGATATACGCCAACGGGGCGGGGGAGACTGGACCTCGGTCGCGGGTACCGAGGGGACCTTTGAGACCTCCGGCCTGCTCGATTCCGACGGGGACACCCCGGGCCGTTCGGTTCGGATCCGGCTCGAGGTGGAGGGCAATCACCAGAGCCTCTGGATCGACGGCGAGCACAAATTCACCGTCGACATCGATCCGCTGCCCCAGAACGAGGCGTTCACCGGCGGTTACGTTCAGATGTGGACCAACGGCAGCCGCCGGCGGGCCATCGACAACCTCTCCATCGAGGGCATCCTTCCGGAACGTCCCGAACCCGGGTTTGCCGAATGGGTGCTGGAAGACGACTTCGAAAACCGCGAGGCCGGGCAGGATCTCATCGGTACGGTCACTTCCGACGAGCAATGGGAATGGACCTACCACAGCGCGGTGTCACCGGTCATCGGCGAACACGAAGGGCGCAAGTTCGTCGACTTCGGAGGAGAGAATCAGTTGTCCATGACCTGGCAGTCCACCGACAACGGCGAGTACTTCCACCTCGATCCGGAGGAAACCCTGGTTTTCGAATACGATTACCTGTACCTCACGGGCTGGAGTGACAACAACTTCCTCAATCTCCACTACCTGCTCGACGACCGCTGGACCAACATGGGCGGCGCCAGCGATCCGACCGGCTACTCGCTGCGGCTGCAGGCGGCGGGCGTCAACACCCTTGAATACGCGGTCCGCCACCGTTCCGACGGCAGTTATTCGTCCGTTCCCGGTACCGAGGGGAGCGTCGAGGTGCCGGGCCTCATCAATACATCCGACAGTGAGACCCCGGGCAACCCGGCGCGGATCCGCCTGGAGGTCCGGGGTAACCACCAGAGTCTCTGGATCGACGGCGAGCACCAGTTCACCGTCGACATCGATCCGCTGCCGCAGAACGAGGAATTCGAAAACGCGTTTGTCCAGTTCTGGTCCAACAGTACCCGCCGCCGGGGTCTGGACAACCTGGCCATCGGCTACCTCGCCGAAGCGCCGGCAGGCGGTTTTGCCGAATGGCGCGAAACCTACTTCTCCGCCGGGGAGCTGGAGGACGAGTCGGTAAGCGGTCCCATGGCCTCGCCCGCCGGCGACGGGATCGCCAACCTCCTCAAATACGCTCTCG
>PXDC01000072.1 GCA_003565135.1 Verrucomicrobiota bacterium | reverse complement strand
TGTATCCGGACGACATCGTATTTGTCCCGCAACGACTGTTCTGAGCCCGGAGTATGCCGTTTTTCCGCTATTCCATGACACGGTGGCAGCGACTCCGGCCGAATCGCAAACCTATATTGCCATGACAGAACCACCCCGCAACTATTTGGAGCCGACGGATTCCAGGGATACCGGAGATCTGTTCAGTCCGGGGAACATCGGGTTGATCCTGCGCCGGCGCGGCTGGATCGGCGCTTTGGCCGGCCTGGTGGTCGGGGGGGCGGCTTTTATCGGAATCATGCAGCAGACGCCGCGGTACGAAGCCACATCGAGTATTGTGGTGGAGTTGAATCCGGATCGGGTCATTAACGTCGAGGAGGTGGTCGACATCGGCGTGGAGCAGGGCCTCCTGGCTACCGCCATGAATACCCACCTGGAGCGTTTGCGCAGCCGTCGCATGGCGGAGCTGGTCCTGGACGAACTGAGCGAACCGGAAAAGAAAAGGATTCGCCGCCGCCTGGTGGATTCGGGTGGCGCGAACGGGGAGCCGCCCGCCTTGGCACCCGGTTTGATCCGGGATTTTATGGATATTACCTGGTCCCGCAACTCCCAGGTGCTGCGGATCAGTGTGCGGCATCCGGATCCCGAAGTGGCCCGAATCCTCTCTCACCACTACGCCCGCCAGTACATCGGGTTTCAATCCTCGGTACGCGATACATCGACATCGTCGGCCGTCTCGTTTCTCGAACGGGAGGTGGGCGAACTCCATCAGCGCCTGGAAGAAAAGGAACGGACTTTGACCGAATATCGCCGCCGGCACAATCTTGTGGCGGTAGAAGACAATCGGAACGTCATTAGCGATGAACTGCGACAGCTCAACAACGCTTTGACCGCGCAACGTGTCAAAGCGATCGAGTTGCGCGCCCTGCTGCAGCAAATCGAGGAGGCCGATGATGATCTCGATCGGTTGCTGGAGATATCCATTCTGGCCGATCCCGAGACGATCCGCTCCCAGGTACTGAATTTAAGCGAGGTGGAAAACGAGAAGGAGCAGCTTTCCAGGACGTTTCTGCGCCGACACCCGCGCATGCAGGCGGTCGAGGCGAGGTACGAATCGGTCGAGGCCTCGTTGCGCCGCTCTGTGGAGAGGCGGATCGCGGAGATTCGAGGTGACTACGCGGCCGTTCAGGCGCGAATCGGCGGCCTCGAAAACGAGGTCAAGGAGGCGGAGGACCGGTCCCTTGAGCTGGACCGGTTGGCGATCGAATTTAATGCGCTGCGGCGGGAAGTGGATTCGGAGCGGCGAACGTACGAGCAATTGGCCTTTCGGTTGAATGAAACCACGGTGGCGAGCCAGGCGGATATCACCAATCTCCGAATACTCGACCTGGCGGATACCCCGAGGGAGCCGTACGCCCCCAACCTTTTATTCGCGCTTTTCCTGGGTTCCATTCTCTTCGGAACGGTCCTGGTGGGTGTGCCGATGGGAATCGAAATGTTTGACAAACGGTTGCAGACGTATGGCGATATTGAATACTATATTGGTAAACCGGTGCTCGGCGATGTCCGCCAGATTTACGGCAAATCCAGCAGCCAGATCGTCAACGGAGTAATGGAGGAAGATACGGCGTTGCTGGAGTCATTTCGCGGGATCTACAGCAGCCTTTTACTCTGTCGGTTGCCGGAATCCTCGCTGGTGCTGGTGGTGACATCGTCGATTCCGGAGGAGGGAAAAACCTCGATCGCCGGCAACCTGGCGGAAATATTCGGAAGGCACGGGAAAAAAACTCTTTTGGTCGACACGGACTTGCGACGTCCGTCGCTTCACCGGGGGTTCAAACTCAGGAACGACCAGGGCGGGCTCATATCCTGGATTCAAAGCGGGGAGGATCTCCCCCCGGTGGGTACGTCGCTGGATACCTTTGCCCCGCTTGCGCTGGTGGAATTGGCTCCCAGGATCTGGTTGCTCCGGTCCGGCGGTTCCACCAAGTCGCCCACGGAGGTGTTTTCCGATTCCCGGTTCGATCGTCTGATGTCCCGGATCAAAACCGAGTTCGAACTCGTAATCCTGGACACCCCGCCGGTCGGCGTATTCCCCGATGCGACGTTGATCGGGGAATACGCCGAGGGCACGGTGTTTGTTTCGCGCCAGCGAAAGGTGACCAAAGCGAAGGCGAGGAATTCGGTCAGGCGCATGGATCGAACCGGGGCACCGGTCCTGGGCGTGGTCCTGAACGGTGTGCGCGGCCGTTCCGCTCTGGCGGGTGATGTTTACGGCGAGTATTACCAGTACGGATACGACAAGTACACGGAGAAATACCGTAGCGAGTACGCGGCGGGTGAAACCGAGAATCGGTGAATCCGTCCGGCCCCGGGCGGATGTCGTCGGGCGGGGACCGGATCACCCGGGAGACGCGCTGCGGGTCCGGTCGTTCCGTGGCGGGGCGTCCGGGTTTTTTGTCGTGCTCATCCGGCAATGGCCCAGGGCGGCCACGGCGAGAAGCCAGAAGGTGGCGGTGACGGAGGGGTTGCCGAAAGGGAAGTCCACCGCGGCCAACAAAAGGAGTCCACCCAGCCCGACGAAGGTCCAGGTGGCCAGTCGCGACCGGTGATAACGGCGCGCGAGAACGAGGGCAAGGATCGGGGGGATGATGATCAGCATCCCTCCGGCCAGGCCGTGTTCGGCCGGGAGTTGCAGGTAATCGTTGTGGGCGAACTCAAAGAAAAGCGGTTTCCCGTCGGCCTGGATCAGGGAGTCCTCGGCGTGAAGCGGGAAAATGTAGGGAAACGAACCGGCTCCCCAGCCCCAGAGCGGGCGTTCGGCGACGACGGACAGGGTGGAGTGGTAGGCGGCCAGCCGCGCATCCGGCGGCATAGGCTCTTCGGTCAGCAACCATGAAAACTGGCGTTCGCTTCGCTCGTACATGCGTTCGGCCTGCGGTGCCGCAATCCACCAGAGTGAGGCGAGCGCTCCGACGGTGACGGTGAGCGCGGCGCCGAGGACGAAGGCGCGGTTCCGGGGTTTGGCCCGGACTCGGAAAACGGCGGCGGTAAAGATGAGAATCAGGAGAAGGGCGACGAAAAACGAGGCGCGGGCCTGGGCCAGAACGAGCGACAGCACCATCGGGAACATGAGGATGAGGCAGGCGATCGAGAGTTCCGGGACTTGCCCCCGGGCCCGGGCGCGTTGCCAGCCGTCGACCGTCAACGCCATCCCCACTCCGAGCCACAGGATAACGAGGCCGCCCCAGTGGTTCTTGTAATAAATGGTGGCGAAGAAGGAACGGGTGTGCGATTCGAGCAGCCAGAGCATTTTTTCGCTTCCGAAGACCTTTGCGGCGGTACCGAGGACGGTGAGAAGCGCGCCGTTGGCGAACAGAAGGATCAGCAGGAGCCGTATCGATCGCCGGGTTCGCAGGGTGAGCCAACCTCCGACGGCGAATACGGTGACCGCGGCGTAGAATGAGAGAAAATGGCGGCTCCGGATGGGATTGACAGTGGTGGGGAGGCTCTCGTTGTGGGCCAGGGGAAGGAGCGGCGAGAGAAGGGTGTTGTCGAGGGGAATAAAAGCCGGATTGTAGGTGCCTTTCCAGCCGATCAGAATGGCCGCGATCCACGGGAGGGCCACGGCCCAGGCAATCAGCGGCTCCCGCCAGGAGACCTGGTGCCCGTTCCCGGAGGAATAACGGCGTTCCCGGTAGAGGCGAAACAGGAACAGCAGGTGGAGGGCGACTCCCGACCAGAGCAGAGTTTGGGTGAGGAGCAGGAGGGACCATTCCCGGCGACCTCCCACGCACCATACGCCGAAGGCGACGGGAAGGAACAGGAGGATGGCTGCAAGCTGGCTGTGCATAAAAAAGCCCCGAACGGCTGGCTGTCGTCCGGGGCCCGTAAAGGGAACGGCGACGTTACGACGGGCTCGCTCCGCCGGAGACCACACCGCCGCCTCCTCCGCCGGTCGCTCCCTCGGCCGAGGCGCCGCCGCCGACGGGCGAGGGATGGAGGGACGATTCCGGTGATCGGGGCTGCGGGGCGGACGCGGGCGCGATGCGGGGTTCTCCCGCCGCCGCCCGGTTTCGCGCGAGATTCTGACCGGCCTCGAAGGCGTTGCTTATGGACGTGACGGATTCTGGCGATCGGGCCACAAAGGCTTCAAAGCTGCTTGCCAGATGGGAAAGGTTTTCGATCGGCCCCTCTTCCAGCAACGTCTCCAGGGCCAGACCGAAGGCGGTGGCTATCTGGATGTCGGAGAGACCCGCATCCGAACCCCGTTCCACGACGGCCGAAATCGCTTCTTCCGAATCCGCCCGCACCAACAGGGCGGCGAGATCGTCGATACTGACGACCGCACCGGCTTGCGCGCGTTCGGCATGGACGGGGGCGAGCGCGATGAAAAAGAGTACGGAGATGGCGGTAACGGTCCTGATCATAGACAGTTTGAGATAAGAGATATTCGATGTTGCTGTCAACAGGGTTCCGGGGACCGGCGGCAAGGTGTTGCCGGCCTGGGATATTGGATTGCCACCCCGCATCCGGGGGCGTTGATTGGTCGGGTCCATGACAACGAAAATCGGTGCGATATTTGATTGGGACGGGGTTATGGTCGATTCCGCCCGGCAGCATGAAGAAGGGTGGGAGCGCCTGGCCGCCGAGGTGGGCCGAACCCTGCCGCCGGATCATTTCAAGCGCAGTTTCGGCATGAAGAACGAGGTGATTATTCCGGAACTGTTCGGCTGGACCCGCGTGCCGGATGAAATTCGGCGACTTTCCCTGCGCAAGGAGGCGCTTTATCGCGAGGTGGTCAAGGCTGCGCCCGTTGCCGCGCTGCCGGGTGTGGCCGCTTTTCTGGAGGAATTGAGGTGGGCCGCGATCCCGTGTGTGATCGGTTCCTCCACCCACCGGGAAAACATTGAAACCGTGCTCGATGTGATCGGTTTGCGCGCGTACTTTGTCGATTGGGTGACGGCGGAGGATGTGTCGCGGGGCAAGCCGGACCCGGAAGTTTTCCATCGATGTGCCGAGCGAATCGGTGTGGATCCGGCGCGGTGCGTGGTGTTTGAAGACGCGCATGTCGGGTTGGAAGCGGCCCGCCGGGCCGGAATGAAAGGAGTGGCGGTGGCCACGACGCCCCCGCCGGAGGCTCTCGGTGCCGCCGACCGCATCGTCCGGCGTCTCGACGAACTGGGGGTCGGGGACCTGGAGGCGCTCGTTGCGCGGTAAGGGTTGATTCGGCTACTTCAAACCGAACCGGGCGATCACCTCTTTGCCCAGATCCTTGTAGGCGGCGGCGCCGGCGCTGGTCGGGTCGTATTCAAAGATGGTTTTCCCGAAACTGGGAGATTCGCTCAAACGGATGGAGCGGGGAATGACCGTTTGAAACATTTTTTCCTCCAGGTGCTGGCGAACCTCCTGAACCACCTGGCGGGAAAGGTTGGTGCGAACGTCATACATGGTCATGATGATGCCGCCGAGTTCGAGCCGGTGGTTGACCCCGGCATCCTTGAGTTGTTCGATCACTTTCAGGATCTGGCCCAGCCCCTCCATGGCGAGGTATTCGCATTGCAGGGTAATCAGGAGGTAATCGGCCGCCGCCAGGCTGTTCATGGAGAGCAGGCCCAGGGCCGGTGGACAGTCGAGGATGATGGCGCGGTAGGTGCCGGATTCGACCAGGGGTTCGAGAGTCCGGCGCAACTGAATGAGGTAATCCTGCTTCTGTGAAAGCTCCACTTCCACCGCTGCCAGATCGACTTCGGAGGGGAGCAGGTACAGGTGTTGCTGCGCGGTTTCCCGGATCATGTCGGCGGCCGAGTCGTGGCCGGTCAGCGGGCCGTACACGCTGCGTCCCTCCTCCTTTTCGAAGCCCAGGGCGCTGGTCGCGTTGGCCTGTGGGTCGAGATCGACCACCAGGGTCGGTACTTTCTTCTGGGCCAAAGCGGAGGCGAGGTTGACGGCGGTGGTGGTTTTGCCGACGCCTCCTTTCTGGTTCGCAATCGTAAAAACAGTGGTGGCCATGCTGGGGCTATATGAATGGGAATGCCCGGACAAGTCTAGTCCGGAATTCCCGCTGCCCGCGAGGCGTCAGGGTGAACCTGTGCGCTCAGGGTCAACCGGTTCCAGGTGCCGGTCCAGCCATGCGATCATTTCCGCCAGGACGTGGCCGACCGATTGACGGGCGACGTAGCCGTGGCTTTCGTGCGGAAGCATGACGAGCCGGGCGGTGCCTCCGTTCCCGGCTACGGCCTGGTACATGCGCTCGCTTTGCATCGGGTAGGTGCCCGAATTATTGTCTTCCTGTCCGTGGAGCAGGAGGATCGGGGCGTGTATTCGGTCGGCGTAGTTGAACGGACTCATGCTCAGGTAGGTGTCACGTGCCTCCCAGTACGACCGGGGCTCGGCCTGGAATCCGAACGGTGTCAGGGACCGGTTATAGGCGCCGGAACGGGCGATGCCGGCCCGGAAGAGGTCGGAGTGGGCCAGCAGGT
>PXDC01000536.1 GCA_003565135.1 Verrucomicrobiota bacterium | reverse complement strand
GCCCTGACGCTGACCCGCCGCTACCGCAACGGCGGGGTCACCGTCCTCGGCTTTCGCGGCGCCACGGCCGAAGACCACCTCGCCCACCTGCGCAACCTGTCGCTTTTCCTCCGCGCCGCGGGGAGGACGGCACCGGTCAATCGGCGCCGCCCCGCACGCCAAAGGGCTGGGTGTACGTCCGCCCGTCGTCGCCGATAATGACAGCCCGGACGAAATTGGCGGGAAGGGAAATGGCCTCCAAAGAGATGGTTTTGCCGGTGCCGACCACCTCGCTTTCGTTCGAATCGGGATTGTAGGTCATCCACTCGATCCGATCGAAATCGCCCTCGAACTCCAGCTCAATGGTGCCGCCGTCGACGTTCGCCCCGGTTAGGGCGACGGGCGGGGGCGTCCCCTGTTCGACCGGCACGAAGAAATAGAAATGCCCTTTCTGCATGGCTTCGTAGACGGCCTCCTTGCTCAGCTCGGAAAGCATGAACACGTTCCGGTTGCGTCCGAAATGATTATCGGTGTGCGTGTCGTCGTTGGCGAATCCCCACACCGGCCGATCCGGCATCATCCGGTGCAGAACGCTGTCCCACTTCGTCCGGTCCACCGGATAACGGTCCACCTGGTTGTAGACCTCCATCCCGACGACGTGATCGTGACGCTCATAGTAATCGACGTACCATTCCACCGGACGGTCGTACCTCCCGGGATGAAAGAAGAGCGAGAGCCCGCCGCGTTCCCCGATCTCCGTAAACGCGGTCTCCTCCGAACGGGTACCGCCCGCGTAAAGATTGAACAAACTGCCGATGTGATGCGTGCGCGAGATCTCGCTCCCCGGGATGGAAAGCATATTCAGCTCCTCCGGATCCCGGTTCTGCCATTCCTCATCGGCGAGCTCGCCGTAGGTCTGATCGAAACGGCGGTTGGTCTCGTCCTTGATCTCGTGAAAAATGTCGTTGAGCGCTGTCCACGGGTAAAGCGCCTTGGGACGGAACTCAAAATGCAGCGAGTCGTGGTCGGTCAACGCCAGGATATCGTAGCCCATTTCATGGTAGGTATCGATCGCGTAATGGGGATCGTACCGACCGTCGGAATAGTTGGTGTGGGTGTGCAGGTTGGCGTCGTAGTACCCGATGCCGCCCCAGTCCACATCGTCGTACGGATTCACGAACGTGCCCCCGCGTTCGCCTCCATGCTCCCCTTCGGCCGCCGAAACCGCCCCGGGTGCCGTCGCCAGGGAAACAATTACGCCGAGCAAAAGCGGGCGAGAACGAGAGGAAATCGCGAAACAAACGCCGCGTACCGCGCGGCCGTGGGAACGGGATTGTGTCTTCATAAAACCCATCATTCTCAAGGGGAATGGATTTCTCAACCCGAATCGGGCCGGCCGGAGCTTTTTCCGGGACCCCGGCTTTCGCTTTGACACCGGGGGATCGAAGGACTCAATCTGGAAGCCGTCCGGGACGCTCCCGGCTGACTCGCGACTATCCGCGCCTTGCCCACGTGAACGCCAAAACCTTTTCCCGATTCCTGCTGGGAGGCCTCCTCCTGGGAGCTTATTACCTTGCCCCGCATTTTCTTCGCGACGGTGAGACCGTGGCCGGAATCCATCCCGGCCGCATCGTCGAAATCGTGCTGGACGTCCCCGGCCAGGACGGGTTTCACCTTCGGCGCACCGCCACTGGATGGACCATCGACGACCGGCGGGAGATCCGGGCCGATCACGGCCAGATAAACAGTTTTCTCGACGGACTGGGAACCGCCCGCCTTGAGGCCTCCGAGGACCCGCCCGACGTCGACTGGGGGACCATGCCGGAATTGCGGCTCATCCCGCGGCGGGGAAACGATATTGTGCTCGAACTCGGACCGCGCGTGCGTCCGTTCCACCGGCAACTCGTGCGCACCAACCGGCGGGTCTACGAGCTTTCTTTCGATGTTTCCGCCAGCCTCGGGCTCTGGCAAGGGGATTTCGCCTGGGACGGCAACCGGATCCTCGACCGGATTCCCATTCTCATCGACGGCGAGGAAATCGTCCGCGTTCATCTCGAGAACCGTTTTTCCGACTACCTGCTGGAACGGACCGACCGGGTCGTCGAACGGCGCGAGGACGAGTTCGGCGAGGAGGAGGTTCACTACCGGTGGACCTCGGGCGGAAGCCACGCCGACCAGACGCCCTCGCCGGCCGGAATGTACCGCTTCACCCGTCAGCTGAAGATGCTGGTGGTCGACGAGATGGTTCCGGAAGGGGCACCGCAAAGCGAAGTGGCGCGGACCGTGACCTTCACGACCAACCAGGGCCGCACCTTCGAAGTGGCCACGGGAATCCCGCTGCCCGACGACAGCCGCCGGATGCTGTGGGTGCGCCAACCCGACTCCAGCGATCCCTACCTGGTGGACGATCGTTTTTTCCACCGGTTCACGCCGCCGGGGGCCTACCTCTTTGAAAACCGTCCCTTCTTCGCCACCGGCGCCGCCCGGGCGGTGAGGATCGCCTACGAACGCAACGGCCACCGGCTCGTCCTGGAGCGCGAGGGCGGCCGGGAATGGCGGATAACCCACCCGCAGATTCCCTACCGCATTTACACCCCGCCGCCCGAACCCGGCGCCCCCGCCGAAAGCATGGCCGAAATGTACGTGAACGGCATCCAATCGATCGGCTCGGAGGAGATCTTCGTACCCGACACCGCCGAACGGCGCCAACTCATCGACGGTGTCTTCGACGAGCCGGCGGCGCGGCTTATCGTGGAGGGCCGCGACGGCAGCCGTTCGGAGATCGTGTTCTCCGAACCCATCGCCGGCACCGGTCGTGTTTTTGCCACCATGGGCGGTGACATCGCCGTATTCAACGCCCGGATAACCCAAAGCCTGACCCCGGACATCACCTATTTTCTCAACCCGGCCGAAGTCGAAGGAAGGACCATCGAATGGTAAACGAACAGTCTGGTAACCGTCGTCGAAACCTGCTCACCACGGCGGGCTTCGTTTTTATGATGGGGGTTGTCCTCTGGATCGGGCTCGATCTTTTCCGCGCCGCCCGGGCCCAGCGGGAAATCGCCAAGGACGTGAACGAGGCCATGGCGCTGACCGAGGACGGCGCCCATCTCGCGGCACTGCACCGCCTGAATCACACCCAGGAGGAATGGCAGCAATTGCGATCGCGGACATCGCGGTTCTGGATGGAAAAAGCCCGCCCGTTTGACTCCCAAATGAAACGCCGCCTCGGCGACCTGCACAAGGCGGTCGGCCTGGGCTTCAGCGACCAGCAACTTCCCGCGCTGGCGGAACGCCACTACACCCTGGCCCTCCTGCACGATCCGGAAATCTCCGGCGTGGCCGCTCACGTGCCGATGGAATCCTTTTACACCCGGAATTTCGAACTCGGCTGGGTCGCCATCCAGCTCGGACGGAACGATCCCGACAGCCGTTTCCCCGACGCTCTCGTCCGCTTCTTCGAGAACCATTACGAGGGGCCGCACTACCGGTTCGACAACCCGCCGGACCGCCGCTGAGCGGGAGCCGGTGCGGCCGGCGACCGGCTCGAGGCCGCCAACCAAGGGCCACCCCCCAGGGGAGAGGCCCCTTGCGTTCGCCCGCAACCGGCGTAAGGTAGCGTCGTGTTCCTCTTCAGAATCGTCAAATGGCTGTTCGGCGCCGTCTTCCTGGCGGCGGTTCTGCTCGCCGCCGTAATCGGCGGTTATTTTTACATGGACCGCGCCGCCAAGGCCGCCATCGAGCGGGGGGGCAGCCAGGCCATGGGCGTTCCGACCCATCTCGACTCCGCCGGCCTGAGCCTTCGCCGGAGCGAACTTTCCCTGCAACGCCTCCGGGTGGAAAACCCGCCCGGATTCACCGCGCCGCATTTTCTGGAGCTCGAAAACGGCCGGATCGGGCTCAAGGTGCGCACGCTCCTGAAGGACACGATCGTGCTTCCGGAGCTGCACCTCGAGGGAATCATTATGCACCTGGAGCATCGCTCCGGCGGATCGAATTACGAGCTAATCCTGGAACGGATCGAGGAACTGCGCGAAACCGCCGGCCGCTACCCCACCCCGGAAAGAGCCTACGTGATCGAGGAGGTCGTCCTGCGCGATATCACCGTGTTCGCCGGCGCCCGGCGCCTGGCGTTCCTTCGCCCGCTGCGGGTTACGGTCGACGAGATCCGGCTGGAAGACGTGGGTTCCGAATCCGGAGAAGGTCTGGGAATGGGACAACTCCAGGGGCTCCTGGTCCAGGCCATCCTCC
The DNA here is from genome assembly GCA_003565135.1 of Verrucomicrobiota bacterium. Lineage (GTDB taxonomy): Bacteria > Verrucomicrobiota > Verrucomicrobiia > Opitutales > T3Sed10-336 > PXDC01. The sequence continues at coordinate 2,234 of PXDC01000536.1, read as the reverse complement.
AGGCCATCGCCCGCGAAGCCACCGGAATCCTTTCGGGAACCGCCGCGTCGCTGCTCGAAACCGGCCTGCCTCCCGCCTCCACCGTCCGCGGCGTGCGGGTCGAAGGCTTGAGCCTCCAGCAAATCATCAACCTTCCCATGGAAGGACTCGACTACCTGAGAGGCGACCGCGACAGCGGGGAAAACCCGTGAGGGGTGGTAAACGGCCGGGGCCGAAACAACCGGTTGCGCCCTTGACCCGCGCCCATTCCCCGACTTCTCTCAATCAGGGCCCGGCCCGCCGGCCGGTCGAAACCGAAACCAACACGAAACCACGGAGGATGGCATGAAGGACAAGGAACTCTACGAACGGAAAATCCAGGCACAATTGGACGAGTGGCGTGCCGATCTCGACAAACTGAAAGCCCGGGCGGCTCAGGCAAGTGCGGATTCACAACTCGAAATGAACCGGCGGATCGAAAACGCCGAGAGCAGAATCGCGGAGGGAAAAGCGAAACTTGAAGAGGTGCGCCACGCGAGCGACGAAGCGTGGGGCTCGCTCAGGGAGGGCGTTGAATCCGCCTGGGAATCGATTGCCACCGGCTTCAGGGACGCCGCCTCAAAGCTCCGGGACCGCTCTTGAACCCTTGCCGCCCGGTGCCGGACATAGAACCGAGGTCACTCCGGAGACCGCCGGCACCTTCACCCACCGTTGATTCGATTCCCTGACATGGCTCGCATCCGGCCCGGAATTCTTTTCGCCACCCTGATTCTCACGGTATGCGCCACCGTGGCGGCATCCGTTTTTTTCTTCAACGCCCGCCCGGTCTCGAAACGGGTGACCGTCTCGATAGAAACGCCTTACACCGTCACCGACCCCGCCTTCCAGCGAACCCTGGAGGCGCTGCTGCGCTCGGCGATCGTTCCGGGTAACGCCATCACGCTCCTGCGTGACGGCGAGGCCATTTTCGATTCCATGCTCGAGGCCATCGACGCCGCCGAGGCCTCGGTCACCCTGGAAATCTACGAATTCTGGGGCGAGGAAATCACCGGCCGTTTCGCCGAATCCCTTTCCCAAAAGGCGCGGGAGGGCATCCCGGTACACGTTATCCTCGATTTCATCGGCTCGATCGAAGCCGATTCCGAGGTACTGGAGAAAATGACCGAAGCCGGCGTGGAACTCGTTCGCTGGCGCGAACCGTCCTGGTACGAAAGCTCCCGATTCAATCACCGGACACATCGCAAATTGCTCGTGGTCGACGGCCGGATCGGATTCACCGGCGGGGCCAATATTGCCGATCCGTGGATCGGCGACCCCGAAGAACGTTACCGCGACAATCACTTTCGATTCGAAGGCCCCGTTGTCGGCCATCTCCAATCCTCGTTTATGGACAACTGGCTCCTGTCGAGCGGCCGTCTGCTCCTCGGTGACAAGTATTTCCCCGAGCTCGGCGAAGCCGGGTCGATCCGGGCCCAGGTCGTCACCAGTTCCCCGCGCGAAGGTTACAAACACATTCGGACCCTGTTCCTGCTCGCCCTCGCCTCCGCCGAAACGAACATCCGCATCGCCACCGCTTTCTTTTATCCCGATCCCATGATGGAACAAGCGCTGATCGATGCCAGCGAACGCGGGGTCACCGTCGAAATCCTCGCCCCCGGAGAAGACATCAAGGAGGAATGGGTGCGCTACGCCTCGCGCAATCGATGGGGCGATATGCTGAAAGCGGGTATCCGCCTGTACGAATACGACCGGTCCCCCTTCCACGCCAAGCTGATCATTATCGACGACCAGTGGACCTCGATCGGGTCGGCGAACTTCGACAACCGCTCCTTCCGCATCAACGATGAAACCAACGTCAATGTGTTCGATCCGGATTTTGCACGCAAGATGATCGACGTGTTCGAAGCCGACCTGGAGAATTGTGTCGAATACGATCTTGAACGCTGGGAAGGCCGGCCCTGGCACGAACGCCTGCGCGGTGTCGCGGGCAACCTTATCGGCCCCCACCTTTAGAATACGGTTCATTACACTTACCGCCGACCTGTGGCCCGATGTGCCGGCCCAACGATCGTAGCGGGAACCTCCCGGAATTCCTAACCCGACCCTACCGCAACCGGCTTTTCTCCTTTCGCCTGGCTCTTGCCGCCGTCGGCGCCTTCACGGCGCCGTGGACCGGAACCGCCGGAAATGCCGGCGAACCCGAGGCCACGACTGGTGCCGGGCATCCGGCGGCGTGTACGCCACCGTTTTTGACT
>PXDC01000313.1 GCA_003565135.1 Verrucomicrobiota bacterium | reverse complement strand
TGAACCCCGGGGCGTCAATTTCCTGCCCCCCTCCTTTCCGACCGCCCATCCGCCTGCCGCCGGCTGTTGCGTCACTCGAGGTGCAGGTTATACGGCATCCGCGCGTACACGCCCCGGGAATCGTTGAGCGACCTGAGCATCTGAAGCTCCTGCCACAGGGGCGTGGCCCGCAGCTTTTGTTCCAGGACCGGGGACGGTTCTCCCATAAACTCGGCCAACAGCTCCGAAATCCCCCGGGCTGAAGGATACTCGTAGAGCTGCCAGCTGTCTCCCAGATCGGCCCGTTGTGCCGCATCCGCGACCGCGCTGGCGATTCCGCCGATTTCGTCCACCAATCCGAGCTCGTACGCGCGGCTTCCCGACCAGATCCGCCCGCCGGCCAGCTCCCGCACCGCTTCCGGATCGAGATCCCGCCCCTCGGCCACCCGGCTGAGAAAATCGTCGTATACCCGCTCCACAAATCCCTGTACCAACGCCATCTCCTCCTCGGTTTTCGGACGGGTCAACGTAAAGAGATCGGCGTAGGGTCCCGTCTTCACCGTTTCCCACCCGATTCCCAGGTTGGCCGAAAGCTTTTCGATATTCGGAAGCAGCCCCCAGACACCGATCGATCCGGTGATCGTGTTCGGCTGGGCGAAGACCCGGTCGGCGTCGGTCGCAACCCAGTAGCCGCCCGAGGCAGCGACCGTACCCAGAGACACCACCACCGGCTTCACTTCGCGGGTCAACGAGATCTCCCGCAAAATGACTTCTGAGGCCGCCGCGCTTCCCCCCGGACTGTTTACCCGCACCACCACCGCGCCGACGTCGTCGTCCCGCCGGAGCTGACGCAACTGCCGCGAAAAACGGTCACCGCCGACTTCACCCCGACTGCCTTCGCCGTCCACGATGTTCCCTTCCAGGTAAACCACGGCCAGTTTTCGGTCTCCCCGGCGCGCTTTCTGCAACGGCTCTTCAATCGTTCCCAGGTACTTCGACAGGCCCGTCTGGGGAAGATCGCGAAAATCAGCCAAACCGTGGGTTTCCGCCAACAACGCCTGGACTTCGTCAAAGTACCCCACCCGATCCGCCAACCCGGCGTGAACGGCCTCGTCCGCAGTGAAATAACCGCGTTCCACCGAGAGCCCTTGCAAGGCATCCACGGACATGTCCCGGCTCTCGCCAATCGGGGAGAGGATATCGGCCCAGAGCCCCTCCAGCAATTCCCGGGTCTGTTCCCGGTTCTCTTCACTCATGTCCCGACGGGTAAACGGCTCGACCGCTGACTTGTATTCTCCCGCCCGGACAATCTGCATGCCGACACCGAGTTTCTCCAAAGCTTCCTGCAGGAAAATCTGTTGCGACGCCATGCCGCCAAGCGCCACCACGGCGTAAGGGTCGACCACGACCGTGTCGGCAACCGACGCCAAATAATAATCGCGAATGCGCGGACTCTTGAGATAAGCGACAACCGGCTTGCCCGTTTCGCGGAAACGCTCCAGCGCCTCCCGCACTTCGAGCAACGCGGCGTAACCCGAACCGTACTCGAACGGGATAAACTCACCGTGAAGGAAAAGCGAAGTGATCCGGTCATCATCCGCCGCCGCCCCGATCGCGTCCACCACCTGACGTAGGGAATGAGAGCGGACCTTTCCCCCGCCCATGGCTTCTTCGAGGAACTCCGAAAAGTCCAGTGACGGCGGGGAGTCCGTTATGTTAATCGACATATCGAACACCAGTATCGAATTGTCGCCAATGACATGCGGCTCTTTTTCGAAGATGCTCAGGAGTCCGAATACCAGGAAAAAAGCGCCTCCGAAGAAAAGAAAGAGCGCGAAGAAACTGGCAAACGTGTACTTGAGGAATTGCTTCATAATACAAATGCAGGTTATTTGATTTTCCGAGCATGGCAATAACGCCCCGATTGTCCATGTCGAACCTCACCGAAATCGAGCCTCGGTCGTCTTCCGCGGCGCCGAAGCCACCCCCTGAAAGCCCGTTCCGCGACGGCCTCCCCGGCATCACCGCCCCCGGTAGCCACGCGGTTCAAACCCGGTATTATCCCGCCCGTCGGAACCCCGCCCGGCCCCCAGCTCTCCCAGGCGGACAACCGGGGCCGGGACCGTAAAGTTCGCTGGATCTCCACCGCGAATGCCCCCACATCCAGCCGCTCACGGTTCCCGTTCCTGCTGCGGTAAAGGCTCGGCGATGGCGTCGATGTATGTCTTGCCAAACCGATTCAGTATCCCGGCGAAAGCGAGAACCAGGACCAGTGCGGCCAATGCCACCAGATTTTTTGCGTGAGCCTTCTTATTCTTCATACGGATCCACCAAAAGATCCTCTATCGCCTGTCGGCTGTCCATGGCAATCGGACAAATATAACGAAAATTTTTCGTTAAAAACTCACCATGATGGCAAAAATCAACAGAGCCACCACCAGCCCTACCAGTACGGCGATAAAAACCACCGGGACTTTTTCTTCTTCTTTCTTCTTTCGGCGCGAACGTCGGGTTTTGGATTTCATGGTTTGTCAAACTTTGGCGCGGGAGCCCGGAGACGGATTTCGAACCGGCCCCGCCCCACACGGTCGGATTGCAGCCCGGAACAACCGCCCTGGCATCCAGTCAAAATAATATGCGCTATTCACTAATGCCCATAATCTTATAAATCAACCAAAAAGACCGGAACGGAAACCGCAGGGAGGAATCCTGCCCGACCGCAAAAACACCCCCCGAAAATCTCCCTTCGGCAGGCCCGCCCGGACACGAGGCCGAATATCCCCCCCAGCCCGTAAATCCGACCCCACGAGGTTCCCGCTAAGACCCATAAGAACATCCTGCTGGTTGACTGACCCCGAAAGCAACACCGTTTTTGCCCGCCCGAACGAAGCCTGCCTATCCGCGCCTGCTTTTCGATGGAATCCGTTTTTTTCGAAATGCGGCGTGTCGTCATGACGAGACCTTCGACAATTCCGGATCGCCTATGCCGTCCGGCTCCGAATTCCGGGTGGCAACAATGGCCCCAATGCCGGCATTTTCCGGGAGTCCCAAACCGGCACCCTTGACCGGGGCAGCTCCGCTTCAGGTGGCTCCCAAAGCGGCAACGACCTTTGACGGTGCCATGAACCGGGCTGGTAGGAGCCACCCGACCCTTCTGCACGCATCGTTGAAATGCACGGGTAAACCCTCGTTTTGCATTTGCTTTAGGACGATTCGAACCCGATCTTATCGAAAACCGCCGGCGCGTGCAAGACCGGCGCCACCCTCTTGTCCCTCAAATCCGATTGTTTCTGATCGTATGTCCCGAACGATTATTGGCACTCCATTCGATCCCGCCATCCTCGCGACCGAAGGTGAACTCGCCCCTTTCCCCGAAGCGGCGGCCTTCGATCCCGCGGGAAACTGGTCCCAAACCTACCGTCTTGTCGGCGCGCGCGGGTTTCACGGCGAGAACACGGCGGTGGGAATGATCCGCATAAAACGTACCTCGATTGCCGACGACCGATTTCGGTTCGAGACAGAGTATCGAGTCGTGCTCCAGGAAGCCATGGAAAACCGGGTCACGGCCGACGCCGAATGTCGCGTCGGCCATCCGGCAACCCCTCTCGCCTGGACCCACCTGTCCGAACACCGGGGACCGGAGCAAAACGTTGCCTCCCGGCTTCGCCTCAAACAACGGGGAGAGACGCACAACGGCCGGGTGAAGATCCGTCTCGACCGGCACACCTACCAGCCGGAATTGTCAAACCCATGGACAACGGAGTTCGTATTGTTTGAATCCCTGCAACGCCTGCCTTTTGCTGTCGCCCCCCACGTCCGTTTCGACCTCTTCGAAGATTTTTCAATGGTCAAGAGGAACCAGCGGCTCATATACCGGGGTCCCCGCGACTTTGATCTGGGCGAAGCCGGCGAGCACAGGCTGCACCGCTTTGACCACCTCGGTTCGGGAATCGTACCGTTCGAATATTATTTGGACGAGGCTCATCGCCTGTTGGTGGCGATCAGCGGGAACAAGTTCCTGGTACTGGACGACGATGAACGCGCTCACGCCACCATCGAAGCCTTCCGCGAGCGACAGATTGGCACCTATAACTGGAGACAGCGCAATCCGGCGGAGTGATACCGCCGTACTCCCCGATTATCCCATCTGTTCATGACCGACAACCATAAGACTTCCGGACTCAATCGACGCACGTTCATTAAGCTGGGCGGCGGCTTCGCTTTGCTCGGTTTGCCGGCACTGCGCCAGATCGCTTCGGCGAACCCTTTGACGGATTCCGAACGCCCCAAAAATATTCTTTTCCTGATCACCGACCAACAGCACATTGATGCGATGTCGGCCGCGGGCTGTCGGCATTTGAGCACGCCGGCGATGGACCGGATCGTACGTTCCGGAACCTCGTTCCGTGAGTCCTACTGTCCCCACCCGGTGTGCGTGCCATCCAGAGCAGCGATCTTCTCCGGCCGTATGCCGAGCGAATCGCGCGATGACAACAACGCAATTGCCGAGGGCATGCCCAATCTTGGAGAGTGGATTCGCCGCCACAGCGACGAAAACCCCCTCTATCTCAACCGATGGCACCTGCCGCGCGGATACACCAAAATGATTTCCGGATTCGAGGTATTGACCACAGGACTGGGAGGGATCGGCTACATCACCGACCCGCCCGCCGCACGGGCAGCGGAAGCGTGGCTTTACCAAACCCCCACCGACGAACCATTCTTCATGGTTGCGTCATTCATGCAGCCCCACGACATCTGCGAATGGCTCAGGCTGAATACGTACAATCAAACTGAACTGCGCTATTCCGAAATCGCCGACGAGCTGCCGCCGTTGCCGGAAAATTTTGAATACGACTCCCGCGAACCCGATCGGGTGCGTCACATGCGTCTGCAGAATGAACCGGCCGAAGGAACGCGCTACGGTGCACCGGGACGCTGGGATGAAACGCACTGGCGCTACTACATGTGGAACTATTACCGCCATGTCGAAATGGTCGACGCGGAAATCGGCCGCATCCTGCGGGCCGTTGAATTGACCGGGGGCCTGGAGGACACCCTTATCGTCCTCACTTCCGATCACGGGGAGGGCTTGGGACACCACCAGACCGTGCGCAAGGGACTGCCGTACGACGAGTCCGCCAAAGTCCCACTCGTCTTTTCCTGGCCGGGACACATCGCTCCGGGGCAGGTCGACCCAACCCTCGTTTCCGGCATAGACATCGCCCCGACCCTGTGCGATTTCCTCGGTATCCCCCCCCAACCTGAAGCGCGCGGACGCAGCCTGCGCGACCTGCTCACGAAGGGATCCCCATTGGACAGGGAGTTTGTGGTGGTGGAATTCGCCGGAGGGCAAGGCCGGGCCCTGCGGACGAAGGACTATAAATACATTGTCGTTCAGGGAGATGACCAACGGCAACTCTTTGATATGCGGAAAGATCCCGGAGAAACCCGCAACCTAGCCGACGATCCCGATTATGCCCCCGTGGTCGCACACCACCGCGATTTGCTGAACCGCTGGGAATCGGGCCTCAAACCTTACAACGGAGAACATTTCGTGGACCGCACATCCTGACCGCGGCCGGCAACGTCCACAAAGATTCACATCATACACTTTCCGGCAGTATATCGGGAACCTATCGCAGTCCCAATGCGACTGAATACCCGAGGAAACCGGCTATAAATCTTTATCGTTTTTGGCGCCAGAGTGCAACGGTTTGCGCCTTCCAGGACCGTGCCGCTCAATAGGCGGATTGACAAGAATCGTTTTAAACGGCGTCTCGCCGTTGTAGAAATCGTACAGCGCCTTAAACGAGGTTCGTCCCATCTCCTCGAAGTTGAGGCGAATCAGGTCAAACTTCTCTGCAAAACCTCGCACATTAGGCGTCGACGAACAGATAACCACCGATAAATCGCGATGAACTTCGATTCCGGTTTCCTCGAGATACGGCTTCAATGCGACCAGCAACTCTTCTCCCGCAACAAGTAATGCGGTGATCTTACTTTTCCGGATTTGCCGGCACGCACTCCTAAGTATGAGAGGCCGCTCGTCTGCGTAGATAGCTGTCACCCGGCAACCACCTTTTTCCATGGCGGCGAGTTCGCATCCACGGAGCCGGTCCCAAAAATACGATCCGTGTGTACTTTGGCGAAGCAATACGCCAATCCGCTTATGCCCCATTCGAATGAAGGCGGATGAAGCTGTGTGGCCAATACCGATATTATTAAAGTTGACCGATACCATCCGGGTACGTTCGCAATCGTCGAAGACCGCCACGACCGGCATCCAGTTTGTCAGCAACATGCTTGCGAGGTTGGCGATCCCTGCAGAGAATATCCGTCTAATGATTATGGCTCCTTGTACGCCGGACGTAATGACCTGATTGATAATCGCCTTTTCGACTTCGGGTTGACCGTTGTCGACAAAAAATTCAACGACGACTCCGTGTTTAGTCCCTTCATTGAAAATTCCACGGACAGTCTGGCAGGTAGCGAAATCGTTAACGCCCGCCACCGGTGTGGCGGG
>PXDC01000470.1 GCA_003565135.1 Verrucomicrobiota bacterium | reverse complement strand
GCGCCTGACCGAGGGCGGGGAAGGAGGCCGGTCGCTTTGGACGACCGATTCGTTTGCCGATGCGGAGTTTATTGTCGACGTCAACGTGGCTGCTCCCCCCGAGGGGGAAGAGGCGGTTCTACCGGTGGTATTCCTTCGCGGCGGAGACGAATACAGCGGCGTTCCGGTTACACTGGATTCCCCGCCGGGTGAGTGGCACCGGTTTACAATCAAAGTTCGTGAGAGCCGGGTTTCCGTCCTGCGCGGCGAGCCCTCCGTCGAGGTCGATGCCTTTGACCTGCCCGGGGACGCCCCTGGTCGAGGCGCCTTCGGGCTTGCGGAAGCCGGAGGTGCCATGCAATTCACGAACCTGTTCGTGCGCGGCCTCGCACCGTAGCCCGCCGGGCTGGCTTGGGCGGCAAACGATACGGGTGTGCCGTCGGCCCCGGGCGTGGGTCAGGCGGGCGGACGGCGATTCGCAATCCGAACCCGAGGGGGCGGGCAAGACGCCTTCCACGGGTGGGGCTCCGGCCGGGAACCGGGGATTGTGGCGCCGTGAATCCGGGCTTCCCGGGACGGGAGAACTTCGTTAGCTTGCGGTTGCCCATGAATCGTTCTGCTGATGAATCCTCTCCCCGCAGTTCACTGCAAATGATCGGGTTGTTTCTCGGTCCGGCGGTGGCGCTCCTGCTGCTTTTTTTGGTGGTCCCCGATCCCGAGCGTCCGGCGATCGGGTACATGACGGCGGTCGTGGTGCTCATGGCCATCTGGTGGATCACCGAGGCGGTGCCGCTGGCCGCGACATCGCTGCTTCCTTTTATCCTGTTTCCCCTCTTCGGCATACTTCCGCCCAACGAGGTAGCCAACGCTTACATGAATCCGCTGATTTTCCTGTTTTTCGGCGGGTTTCTCATTGCCCTGGCCATGGACCGTTGGAATCTTCACCGCAGAATCGCCCTGGCGATTGTCGATTCCGTCGGCAGCAACATCCGGTCCCTTGTGCTTGGTTTTATGCTGGCGTCGGGGTTCCTCTCCATGTGGATATCCAACACCGCTACGGCGGTCATGATGCTGCCCATCGGGCTGGCGCTCATCTTCAAGCTGGAGGACGCGTTCGGCAAAGCCCGCTCGCGCGGGTTCAGTCTCTGCCTGATGCTGGGGATCGCCTACGGGTGTTCCATCGGGGGAATCGCGACCCTGGTCGGCACTCCGCCCAACCTGGTTCTCGCCCGCGTCTACTCCAGTTCGTTCCCGGATGAGGCGCCGATTTCCTTCGGGCAATGGTTTCTCTTCGGGTTTCCGTTCAGTGCGGTCATGCTGATCCTGGTGTGGTTCCTCCTCACGCGGGTTTTGTGTCGCATGGATGAATCCGTGCAGCTCGATACCGCCACCATCCGGCAGGAACGCGCCGCGTTGGGACCGATGACCTACGAACAGAAGGCGGTGGCCGCGGTTTTCACGGTCACCGCCCTGCTCTGGATCTTTCGCACCGATATCGCTCTCGGTTTTGTCACCATCCCCGGATGGAACAATCTCTGGGAGCCCCTGGCCGCTCTGAACGACGGCACGGTGGCGATCGGCATGGCGCTCCTGCTCTTCCTGATCCCGGCGCGCGGCGGGGTCCGCGCCGGACCGCTCCTCGACGGGGGCGTTTTCGCGAAAGTTCCCTGGGGGATCATCCTCCTTTTCGGCGGCGGTTTTGCCCTGGCCGACGGCTTTGGCGCCAGCGGGCTCTCGGCCACCCTGGCCGAGGCATTCACAAAGCACGAGGGAATTCCCTCGCTGGTGGCGGTGGTTTTTGTATCCGGCGGCATCAACCTGCTGACCGAACTGACCTCGAACACCGCGACCACCCAGATGTTTCTGCCCGTGCTCGCGTCCATGGCCGAAGGCCTCGGGATTCATCCTCTGCTGCTGATGGCGACGGCCACCGTGTCGGCGTCGATGGCCTTTATGATGCCCGTGGCCACACCCCCCAACGCCATCGTGTTCGGCAGCCAGCGGATCCGAATCGTCGACATGGTCCGGGTCGGAATGCTGATCAACCTGCTCGGGCTCGTCCTGCTTGTCTTGTTTGCCTGGCTCGTTTTTCCCCTGGTGTTCGACCTCTCCGGTATGCCTGCGGCGGCGAGATGAGGGCGCCGGAAGCCTCCGGCCCTGAAGGGTGACGGCTAGAACTTCTGCTCGTAGGCGTGGCAGTAGGGAACGCCGCCGTTTCTATCGTAGTAGTTCTGGTGATACGTTTCCGCGACCCAGAATTCGCCCGCCGGGGTGACTTCGGTGACGACCTTGTGTCCCTTTTTCCGGAGGATTTCGATCAGTTCCTCCGCCGTCGTTCGCTGGTGGGGCTGCAAATAAAAGATGCCGGAACGGTACTGGGTTCCGATGTCCGGCCCCTGGCGGTTGAGTTGTCCGGGATCGTGGGTTTCGAAAAAGAGGACGGCCAGGTCGCGGTAACGGGTCTTTTCCGCATCAAACAGTACCCGCACCGCTTCCGCGTGACCGGTGCGCCCGGTGGCGACCTGGCGGTAGGTGGGGTTCTCCGTTTTCCCACCGATATAACCCGATTCGGCCACCAGGACTCCGGGATGGCGTTGCAGGAAGTATTCGGTTCCCCAGAAGCAGCCGGAAGCAAAAATTGCCGTTTCGATCCGCGCGGCCGGAACAAAACTCATGGAGAGTGAATTCACGCAGTGGCGGATGTCCTTCTCCGTAAACCCTTCGCCCTCGAAAACGTGACCGAGGTGCCCGTCGCACCGCGCGCACAGGATTTCGATCCGCCTGCCGTCCCGGTCGAGCTCCCGCCGTACGGCACCCGGAATCTCGTCGTCGAAACTCGGCCAGCCGCAGCCCGATTCGAACTTGTCCCCCGAACGGTACAGGGCGGCGTCGCAGCGCCGGCAGAGGTAGAGGCCGTCTTCCTTGTTGTCCAAAAGAACCCCGGAGAAAGGTCGCTCGGTCCCTTTGTGTACGATGACGTACTCCTCCTCCGGCGTGAGCGGGTTGAGGGAGACGCCCGCGGGGGGCTCCGCCGCCGATTCGGCCGGGGCGCACCCGGTGAATATCATCGCCGCCACCCCCAACAGAAAAAACAGGCTTCTCATCGCGTTCCTAACCTAACGGTATTCGGGGGAAACGCAAATGCCGGTACCGGCGCCGGCGGAACGGGGTTTCCGGTGCCACCCGGGACCCGGTTCCCGCGCATCCCACGGGGACGATTTGTGCCCGGATTCCGGTCGTATCTAAGAGGTTGATTCAGGGTCAGGAACCGTTTAAAGTCCGGGGCATGCTGTTGTGCCGTTTTCTCCTCCTGATCCTCGCTGTTTTGTTAATGCAGGCCTGCCATTCGGGCCCGGGCCGCACGTCCGCAGGGGGCAGCGGTGACGGCGACGCCTCCGTTCCGCCGGGCTACATGCTCGTTTACGAGCAGGATTTCGAGAATCCTGAATCGATGGAGGATTTTGTTTTCAGCGATCCGGACGCGTGGGAGCTGACCCCTTACGAAGGGGGCGTGGCGCTCAACCAGGCCTCCCAGAGCGACTACAGCCCGCCGGTCCGATCTCCCCGCAACATCGGCCTGATCGCGGACCGGAAGTTTGGCGACTTTGTCCTCGAGGCCGATCTGCTTTCGACCGGAAGGGAGGCGGCGCACCGGGATCTCATTCTCTTTTTCGGGTTCCAGGATCCGGCTCACTTCTACTACATTCACATCGCCAGCCGGGGCGACAGCGTCGCGCACCAGATCCATATCGTGAACAACGAGCCGCGCGTCAGCATCACCGGCGAACGGAACGACGGGGTCGAGTGGGGGGATGTCTGGCATCGGGTCCGTCTGGAGCGAACGATTGCAGATGGCATGATCCGGCTGTTTTTTAATGACATGGAAGCGCCCATCATGGTGGCGCGGGATACGAGTTTCGGTGCCGGGTACGTTGGTTTCGGCTCGTTTGACGACAGCGGCCTCTTCGACAATATCCGGATCTGGGGGCCTGCGGTCGAAGAGGAGCGCGCCCGGTTTTTCTAGCCCGTCCGGGTTCGCGAGACGCGGTGATCCGCTGGCTTCGAGTTTGTCTTTCCTCGACGCTTTGCCCCCTACAGCTCCGGGAAGGTCAGCCCGAAGCGCTGGCAAAGTTCCGGAACGCTTTCGAATTTCATCTTGAGGGAATACTTGGCATTGATTTCAGCAAACTTTGCCATGTCGCCCCAGGAGGCGGCGACTTCGCGGAAAAAGTTTTCGAATCCGGCCGGGGAGATCACTTCGATGATCTCGCAGGGTTCGTCGCCGGCATTCCAAAAGGTGTGCCACTGACCGCGCGGTTTGAAAACCCAGGTGCCGGGACCGGCCGTGACGACGTCGTCGCCCAGGAGCGCGCCGAGTTTGCCGCGCAGGACGAACGAATACTCGTCCTCGTTATGATGGTAATGAAGCGGTGCCGCGAGCGCGCGGGGCGCGATCGGGTGGTGGACCACGGAGAAACGTCCGCCGGAGGGAGCGCCTTCTATCTTCCAACAGACGCCCAATCCTCCGAAATCGAAGGTGTCGCCTTCGTTCGTCTGAATGATGGTGGGATTCATAGGGATATCTTAGGTTCGAATACGGCGGTGATGTTCCCCCGTTTCGCGGCGGAACGCCGTACGTTGGGAATTCTGTACCCGGCGGCGCGAAAAGCGAGCGAAATCCGTGTCCGGCCCGGTCGCCGAAAAGGGGGCGGTGGCGGGGGTTCGGCCGGATCGGCGTTTGACAAACAGGGGTCGGGTACTTTGCTTCAGGGGAGAGAACCATCAACCACCCCCTCCCATGCTTGCAAGAATAGTCACCGGGTCCTGTCTTTTCCTTGTTGCTTCGATCCACCTTTTAGCCGAGTCCGGGGCGGACCGTACGGCGGATACGATGGTCACGCCCCTGGAAGCAAAAGCCTTCGGGGAACTGACCGGTCACACCGAGTTGGTCGACTTCGTCACCCGCCTGAGTGAGCGGAGCTCCCGCATGAGCCTGCATTCGCTCGGTGAATCCGTGGAGGGTCGCGATATACCGTACCTGAAGGTCAGCGCGGGGGAATTCGGCGCGGATCGGGAGGCGAAGCTGCTCGTGCTTATCTTCGCTCAGCAACATGGCAATGAGCCGTCGGGCAAGGAGGCCGCGCTGGTGCTGGCCCGTGATTTTGCCTCGGTTCGTCACGACGACCTGCTTGCATTCATGGACGTGCTGCTCGTTCCCCAGGTCAATCCGGACGGGGGCGAAGTGCATCGGCGCCGGAACGCCGACAATGTCGATTTGAACCGCAGTCACCTGATTCTCGACGGCAGGGAGGTGACGTATTTGCGGGAGTTGTATCACCGGTGGGAGCCGGAAGTGACGGTGGATGTGCACGAGTATCAGCCTTGGTCGAACGCGTGGGTGCGGCACGGTTATATCCGGCTCTTCGACGAGCAGTACGGGCTTCCCACGAACCTGAATGTTCCCGCCCCGGTCCGGGAACTGGCGGAAGAGGCGTTTCTGCCCTATGCCCGTGATTACCTGGCCGAACGCGGCTATACCTTCCATAATTACACCGTGGGCAACCCCGGTTCGATCCGCTACAGCACGTCCAACATCAACGACGGGCGGCAGGGGTTTGCCATATTGAACTCATTTGGATTGATCCTTGAGGGACGAAACGGGCGGACCCCGACCGAGAATATCGAGCGCAGGACCGCCGCGCAGGTGGCGGCCCTGGAGGCGCTGCTGCATTTTGCTGCGGATTACCGCGAAGAATTGAATAAGCGCGTGCGGACCGCGGTCGAGGATTTGCGCTCGGGCCGCGTGGGGAAGTTTGTCCTCACCATGGCCCGCGAATCGGATGGGAATCCGCTCAGGATGGAGGCGATGTCGGTGACGAGTGCTCCCGAAGACCATGAGTTCGATCATGTCGAAACCGGGATCGTCGATGTCGAAATCGATAACTATTATCCCCTGGTGGTCGGTACCCGGACAATCCCGCTGCCGAAAGCCTACCTGGTGCCGGCGGAAGAGGCGGAGATCATCGACCTGCTCAGGCGGCACCGGGTCGAGTTTGAGAAAATGGAGGCGGGCGAGGCGTTTTCGGCGGAGGTGTTCACGATCGACGGTTTTGTCGAAGAGGAATTTGAATCGACCACGCGAATCCCGCTTGTATCCAGTCGGCGGATGACCTACGAAACGTCGGCGGGTGATGTTGTCGTTCCGACGATCCAGCGGCGGGGGCTCCTGGTCGCTACGGCCCTGGAGCCCCAATCCATGCACGGGCTGATCCAGTACGACGCGTTCGAGCACCTGAAAACGGTCGGAACGTTCCCCGTTATGCGCATTCACCGGCGGGAAAATTGATTCCCGGGCGGATTCGGTAAGCGGGCGCCTACTGTTCAATCGCTTCGTAAACGAGCTCGATAAAGCGCTCGCGGGAATCCTCGCCGGTGCGGCGATGGAAGCGGGACTGGGTGAAAAAGAGGGCGATCAGGTCGTACTCCGGATCGGCGAAGGCGATCGTTCCGTCGGAGCCGCCGTGTCCGAAGTGGCGCGGGGACATGGGGTTTGACAGCGTGCCGAATTCGTCGGTACCACGGCAAAG
>PXDC01000395.1 GCA_003565135.1 Verrucomicrobiota bacterium | reverse complement strand
GCATTCAAGGCGATCAGCGGACCGCACGCCGGAAGGCCGCTGGAACATCTGCCATGGAAACTGTCCGCTTTCGACCAATGGCGCGCGGAACATCCCGGATCGACGGTCGCCACGTTCAACACCGGATACAGACGCAATTACGAGCGCAATCCGTATGAAGCGTACTTTCAAGGGGAGAGATTGATGTTTCCGGCGAAGGGTGGGGACGATGATCGTCTCCCTCAAAAGGAACCCGTCGTCGGCGTACAATCCGACGGATTCGCGAGAGCCTATCCAGTCGCACAGGTGGCGGCGGCGCCGGGCGGGCGCGTGGTGGACGAGACGCCGGGGGGCCGCATCGTGTTGGAGGCATCGGCGGACGACCCCTCGATCCGCGTCGTTGAAAAACCGGAAGGGGTTCGCACCGTCCACACCTTCTGGTTCGCGTGGGCGTCGTTTCATCCCGATACGGACCTCTTCGATTCGGAGCGGTGACAAACGGTCGCCGTGGAAAGAATTACTGACTCACAAGATACCATGAAAAACGAATCCTCCGTAAAAGAACGTTACGCGGCGGCGGCGCACCAACGCGAAGCCTCCCTCTGTTGTCCAGTCGATTACGACCCGAAGTATCTCGAGGCGATTCCGCCGGAGGTCATCGAGCGCGATTACGGCTGCGGCGATCCCTCCCGTTACCTTCGCCCCGGGGAAACGGTGCTCGATCTGGGCGCCGGCACCGGCAAGATCTGTTTCATAGCCGCCCAGGTGGTGGGCGCGGAGGGCCGGGTCATCGGCGTCGATATGACCGACGACATGCTGGAGGTGGCCCGCCGGCACGCGCCCGCCGTGGCTGAGCGCATCGGTTATGCCAACGTCGAGTTCCGCAAAGGACGGATACAGGATCTCGGGTTGGATCTGGAGGTGCTCGACGCGGAGCTGAAAAAGCGTCCCATCACCGACGCGGTCTCCTTCCTCGCCGCCGACGAACTGGCGCAGGAACTCCGGGTCAAACGCCCGCTGGTGGAGACCGATTCCATCGATGTCGTCGTGTCCAACTGCGTGCTCAACCTGGTGGACGCTCCCGAGAAGCCGAAGCTTTTCCAGGAAATTTTCCGCGTGCTCAAGAAAGGGGGCCGGGCGGTGATCTCCGACATCGTCAGCGACGAGCCGGTCCCGGAATCCATGCGGAACGATCCCGAACTGTGGAGCGGGTGCATCTCCGGCGCCCTGACCGAAGAAGGGTTCTTGCAGGCGTTTGCCGACGCCGGCTTTCACGGGATCGAATTGCTCAAGTTCGAAACCGAGCCCTGGCAAACGGTCGAGGGGATCCAATTCCGCTCCGTGACGGTGCAGGCGTGGAAAGGGAAACAGGGGCCCTGCTACGAACACAATCAAGCGGTTGTCTACACCGGCCCGTTCCGGGAGGTGCGCGACGACGACGGTCATCGCTACCCGCGCGGCGAGCGCGTTGCCGTGTGCGACAAGACATTCCGGTTGCTCAAGACGGCGCCTTACACGAATTTTTTCGCATTTTTGGAACCGCTGGAGCCCGTGTCGTCCGATGGAGCGGCCCCCTTCGATTGCCGCCGTACCGCCAAACGCCATCCCCGGGAGACAAAAGGCATGGATTACCGGGCGACCACCGAAGCCTCGAACTGCCGCGAAGGCGGCGATTGTTGTTGAGTTCGGCGCGCCGCAGGACCCGGTTCGACGCCAGCCCATGATGATCGTCTTTCATATTCTCTATTTCACCGCCGCCGGCCTGCTGCTGACTTACGGTCTCAACTGCTACTACCTTCTTTGTCTTCACCGCCGGACGTGTCGGGAGCAAAAGGTTGGCGCAGGTACCGGGGTATCCGCAGCCGACCGGAACCACGAGGTCTGGCCGACCGTGGTGACTCAACTGCCGATCTATAACGAAGCCAACGTGGCCGAGCGGGTCATGCGCGCCGCTGCCGCCATGACCTATCCCGAGGGCCGTCACGAAGTGCAGGTCCTGGACGATTCGACCGACGACACCCGGTCGCGGGTGGACCGCACGGCCGCGGAACTTCGGGCGGCCGGAAAACGGGTCCGCGTCGTTCGCCGTTCCGACCGGCACGGTTTCAAAGCGGGCGCTCTCGCGCACGGCCTCGAACAGACCGACGCCGAGCTCGTCGCCATCTTCGACGCGGACTTCGTGCCGCCTTCCGATTTTCTGCTGCGCCTGGCACCGGCGTTCCAGGAGAACGAACGACTGGGGCTGGCGCAGGCGCGATGGGGCCACCTGAACCCGGGAGATTCCATCCTGACCTTCGCCCAATCGATCGGCATAGACGGGCATTTCAGCATCGAACAGGCCGCCCGTTCCGGGGGAGGGCTGTTCATGAATTTCAATGGGACCGCTGGCATCTGGCGCCGCCGCACTATCGAGGACGCCGGGGGCTGGAGCAGCGACACCCTGACCGAGGATCTGGACCTGTCCTACCGGGCGCAGTTGGCGGGGTGGAAAACGCGTTTCTTTTCCGACGTGGTCGTCCCGGCGGAAATTCCAGGCACGGTCGCCGGCTTCAAGAGCCAGCAGTTTCGCTGGGCCAAGGGATCGATCCAAACGGCGAAAAAACTTTTCCCCCGGGTGTTTCGGGCGCCCCTCCCATTACACGTCAAGGTGCAGGCCTTTTTTCATCTGACCCACTACCTCATCCATCCCTTGATCGTCTTCATTGCCGTTCTCGCGCTGCCGGTGCTCTGGACCCTGCCGTTGCACCTTCCCCCGGCCGCTTTTGCGCTGGTGGCGCTGATCCTGGCGACCGCCATGGCCGGGCCCAGCAGTTTGTATTTCGTGAGCCAACGGCAACTCTACCCGAACGGGGTGCGCCGTTTACTTTTTTTGCCCGCCCTGATGGCGGTGGGCATCGGCCTCGGCGTGTCGAACGGGCGAGCGGTGGCGGAAGGTTTTTTCGGGCGCAAGGCGGGCGAGTTCGTGCGCACTCCCAAACGCGGCGACCGGCCGGGAGGACTCCGTTACCAGGTAAGCGGAAAGGTCGGCCCTGTCTGGGAACTCGGACTCGGCGCGTACTGTGCGGTAAGCCTGTTCTTTTACCTCGAAGCCCAAAATTACCTCATCGGGCCGTTCCTCGCCCTGTACACGGTGGGTTTCCTTTTCATCGGCCTGGGCGGCTTCATTGAGACAATGGATTTTTCCCGGCGCCTGGCCCGTCCGGCGCACCGTGAAACACCATGAGCGACGGATCCCGAGGCGCGCACGGTTCCGGGACTTTCATCGCCTTGGCGATAATCGCTTTGACGATCTGCGCGCTGTGGGGATTGTCGCCCTCGGTTCACCTGAGCCCGGCGCTGCGAATGACGGCTTTTGCACTTCTGGCGATCGTTACGGTGGCTTTTGTCTTACTTCACCCCCGGGGCTGGAGCGGAAAACAGACCGTAATCGTTCTGTTGTTGATCGCCGCGGTCGCCCGCATCCTGCTCCTGCCGCATCCACCGACCGACGACATCAACCGCTACCTTTGGGAGGGCATGCTCGTCCGGGAAGGAATCTCACCGTACGCTCAACGCGCCGAAGCGGCGGAGTTGGAACCGTTGCGTGACGAGTATTGGGCGGAGATGAACCATCGCGACGCCTACGCGGTGTATCCTCCGCTGGCCCAGTTGGCCATGGCCGGAATCGGCTTTATTGCTTACGAACCCCTCGTCTACAAGACCGTTTTCGCCTTGGCCGACATGGGGGTGGTGGCGTTGTTGCTCGTTTTGCTCCACCGGCGCCGGCTGGCGTTGCGTTTCGCCTGGCTCTACGCGATGAACCCGGTCGTCCTGTTCGCGTTCGCGGGGGAAGGCCATTACGATTCCTTGTTCCTGCTACCGCTTGCCGCGGCGTTGCTGGCGCTGGAGCGCAGACGCTTCGGTTGGGCCTGGGCGGCGCTGGCGGCCGCGATTCAGGTGAAACTCATGGCCGTGGTGCTGATTCCGGCCTTGCTCGCCGGCCGCGAAGGAAGGCGATCCTGTTTCTGGGCTTTGCCCGTGCTGCTGGCACCCGCCCTGCCATTTCTGGACACGCTGGACGGATTGGCCCGGGGATTGATGAATTTCGGGGGCGGCATGGCCTACAACGGTTCCCTGCACGCCGTCGCCTGGTGGCTGCTCGGGTCGCGCGAGGCGGGAACGATCGTCATGGTCGGTCTGTTGGTCCTGTGGACCGTCCTGGTCCTGTTCGCGTTCAAAGATCCCCTGCGCCGGAGTTTTCTCCTTTTCGGCGGCCTCATCGCCGTGGCGCCGACCGTGCACTACTGGTACCTCTCCTGGCCCATTCTGCTGCTGCCGTTCTTTCCTCACCTCGCCTGGATCTGGCTCAGCGGCGCGGCGACCCTGACTTTCTTCGCCTGGGCGGTACAGCTCGAAACCGGTCAATGGCTCTTCCCGGCCTGGGCGCAGATGTTGATTTGGATTCCCTTCTGGCTGATCGTCCTGATGGACGCACCTCGTTTTTGGACGAGGCTCCGGCACGAATTCCGGAAGTGGAGACAAGCTTCCCGCAAACCTGCACCACGCCATGCGCAACACACGCTGGCTGTGATCATTCCCGCGATCGACGAAGCGGACCGGCTTGAGCCCTGTCTGGATGCACTCAGACGCCAGAGCGTTCCCCCTGATGAAATTATCGTCGTAGACGGCGGGTCCGTCGACGACACGGTAGCCGTCGGAAAACGGCTGGGAGCAACCCTGGTTCACGCCGCGCGCGGCCGAGGCATTCAGATCGCCGCCGGCCTCCAAGTCGCGCGCTCGGAGCTGATCCTGGTGTGCCACGCCGATGCGGTCGCTGATTCGGATCTCTGCGAACGGATCCGTGTGGCGATGGCCGGCGATCCCGATGCACTGGGAGGTTCGGCGGGGCAGGTTTTCAAGGGGGAATCCTGGCGACTGCTTTTGGTGGAAGCGCTCAACGACGCCCGCGCACTATTCTTTGGGAGCAGTTTCGGCGATCAGGGACAATTCTTCCGGCGTGAGACGCTGGAAACCGTATCCGGATTCCCCGCGTTTCCCCTGATGGAGGACGTGGAATGGAGCCTCCGACTCAAGGAAGTATCACCGGTGCTCTACCTGGGTGCAGGGTTGACCTTGTCCGACCGCCGTTGGCGGCGCGACGGATGGTTCCGGCGCATTGTCTCCGTCCCGGCTCTCTGCTTGAAATACCGTCTCCGGCGTGGCGTTGAGAGCGCGGAAGCGTGTTACCGCATGTATTACCCAAGGGATACCGAGCAGGTGAGATCCCTTTCCGAAAACGGGCTGGATCTAAAGAGCCGTTGCGGTCGCAAGTGACGTCTCCGCATGAGCTGTAGGGAACACCACAGGCCTGTATTTCGAAACAAACCCGCTCGCCCGGAATCACTCGGGTGAAGAACGGTTGAAGAAAGAACTTTTGGAATCCATAATCTTCGACACCTCGTTTCTTATCGATTTTCAACGGGAACGTAAAATCGACAACCACTTCGGGCGCATAGAGGGTCCATGGCGACTTCACGAGAGCCTCAATCCAACTCCCGAAATGGATTGAATACCCGGATGCCGGGACGGGTGAAATGGCGTTCGTTGCCGGTTGCGATAATCAGATTGTGGCGGCGTGCTGTCGCGGCAATGTAACTATCTTCAATCGGCATTTTGACCCCGGCATCTTCCAGAGCTCTCTGCTGATCCGCCCAGACATGAGCAACCGCCACGGTAAATCCACGAATTCTGCCATCGAAAGCGCTGAGAAATCTCCGCAGCCAATCTTGCAGAGCGTCGCGCTCCTTTCCCGATTTCGTGCGCACCCAGTAGGCCAATTGGGCCACCACGATCGAACTCGTGTAACATTCGTTCCGCACCGTCTCCAGCCAGGCGACCACACGGGGATCGCCGTTTTTCTTAGCCGGCTGGCTCAGAACATCAGCGTCCAGAAGCCAGCTCATAGCTTGGAGCGGAAAACCTCGCGGGAACGAGACGGCAGATCGTCCATCGACACCGGACATTTCTTGAGCACACCCAGCCAATCCTCTTTCCCGGAGATACGCCGGAAGACAACCGCATCTTCCTCCTCGTCGAATGTGGCTTCAAACACGTCACCGGGCTTCACCGAACTCAACGAAGACGGCAAGGTAAGTCGACGCTTGGAATCGAGTTTGAGAATCATAGTGGGATGATCCCACATCCGGCGGGCCAAGTCAAGGCTTCCGGCGCCTTCCCTGGTCATTCTCTATGATGAGTTGGATCTATTTGCCGTCAGAACTGAAACCGAAAGCTGGCAACGGTAGTAAAATCGGTTTCCAGCCGGGGTGATTTCATTTCCTGATGCACGGGGAGCTGAATGCCGGCTTCGGCGATCCACCGTGCCGTAATGAACTGGATTCCCGGAGACAGAAAGGTGCGCGTGCTGCCGTCCGCCAAGTAATCGGCATTGACCTCTCCGATCGCGTAAAGGCCCCAGGGGCCGAAACCCTCGCCCTCTCCGGCGTAAAGCGGGTACGATCCGGCCACGTCGGCACGGAGGCGGTCGTCGCCATCCGGGCCGCCAGCCGGTATTGAACTGGTACTGCACGCTCCAATCCACCCGCCCTCGCAGGCGCTGGTGGGTCCAGACGGTT
>PXDC01000309.1 GCA_003565135.1 Verrucomicrobiota bacterium | reverse complement strand
TCCGCTCCTTACGGAGCGAGCTACGGAAGAATGGTCCGCGCTCCTCACGGAGCGGCCTACGAAAGAACCGTTCCCGCTCCTCACGGAGCGAGCTACGCAAGAACCGTTCCCGCTCCTTACGGAGCGAGCTACGGAAGAATGGTCCGCGCTCCTTACGAAGCGGCCGGCGGAAGACGGAAGACGTACGACGGAGCGGCCGGCAAGAGACACATGCGGCGCGGCAAAGACTTTTGCGAAGGCTCTAAACAATCGGATCATTCGTTCGCCGTTGCCTGGTTGACGAGTATCCGCAGCCGCGATTCCGGGTCGACCAATTCTCCCGCCGTGATGTCTTCTTCCGTAATGGACGCGACCAGGATCTCTTTGTCGGTGTGCCGGTTGTAATCGTAAGCGATAAAAATGCGTCCGTCCTCCGCCTGGTCACCGTCCGGGTAGGAAACCGCGATCCGTTCGTCCAGCAACAGTCCCCCGTACCAGGATTCTCCATCGTCATCGGACAGGTACGCGGTCAGGTGGGAGCGCTCCTGCCAGTACGCCGGAACGTCCTCATCGGTCAGCCATAGCGTATCCATTTGCGGATTGTGTTTCACCAGGAGCAACCGTCCCGAGTCGAGGTGCCGGATAAAGAACCGCGAACGGATATGAGGAATGTCGGACGTCTCCCCCGGTGACCAGGTATGACCGCCGTCGGTGGAAAAACTTTCCGCCATCCCCCGGCCGTCCCGGTCCTGGGTGCGGGCCAGCAGCCAGAGCGATTCGTCCTCCTTCTCGACGATCATGTGCTCTTCGAACCGGACATTCGCGATATCGGCCGTACCGATTCGCTCCAGGGCTTCGCCCGCGTCCCGGCTGCGGTAAACATGCGTGCCGACATTATCCGGATCCCACCGCCGGTACGGATCGGGAACGTAGCGGCCGTGGTCCGGATCGCTCGCGGGCTCGTGACTCCAGACCGCGATCGGAAAGAGCCAGGAACCATCTTCCAGCACGGTCGGCTTGTTCATCATGATGCCATCGGCGAGCCGCCGGGGGGTATTCCACGAAGGACGGGCCTCACCCGGTTCGTCCGTGGTGGCCGCCCACACCCCGGCGCGGCCATCCCACCACCGGTAGGACTGGGAGTAGAACACCCACAGCCGACCCTCGGGGTCGACCCACGGGACGGGATCGTACGCCCGGACGTCGCCCGTCGGATCGATCACAAACCGCGGCTCCGACCAGCTACTGCCGCCGTCGGAGCTGGTCACCCCGATCACGTAATTCTCCGGTCCCTCACCCGTGCCGCCGGCGTACCACACCACCCAGAGCCGACCGTTGGGGGCCGCGGCGATTCCCGGAATCCCCTGGAATTGACGGGTGTCGTCGGCGTAGGACTCACCGGGATCCGTGTCGACCGGTGTCGGCAACAGGGCCGGGTCGTCGTTTTCCGTTTCCGCCGAGGCCAGCCATCCCGCCCCCCACAGGGCGAGGATCAGGACGGCCGGGATTTTCTTGCTCAAGAGGCTGTTTTTCAGGGACATAGTGAGTTCAGGCTAACGGGATTTTATGGCAACAGTCCGCGGGTGCTCAAAGCAGACCCCGCCGGCGACGCAGTCATGCGCCCGGTCAGGCCCGTCAAGACTGGTTGGAACGGTGCCGGCAAAGAAACCCGACCTGCCCCGGCGAGGCGACCCCTTTATTATGTTATGATAACAGTTTAACCGGTGAACCCGGCCCGCCCTATCCCCGACTCCGGATCGTGGTCCCCTCGACAAAAGCGGGGGGAACCAGGATCTGGCGCGGCACCTCGGGAATACCGGTTTCATTGTGCATCAACTGCGTGGCCACCAGGTCGACGGCGGCCTGGGCGACGTAGGGACGCCGGTGGTCGATACCGGCAAAACCCTCGTGTTCCGTTCCCCAATCGTGAACGACCAGACCGATATCGTCGGG
Source organism: Verrucomicrobiota bacterium (assembly GCA_003565135.1). GTDB lineage: Bacteria > Verrucomicrobiota > Verrucomicrobiia > Opitutales > T3Sed10-336 > PXDC01. The sequence goes on along the minus strand of PXDC01000309.1, from coordinate 23,235 downwards.
CACTTTCATCCCAAGGCGGCGCTCCACCCAATCCGGTATGTATTCGTCAAACGTTATGAGGGCGTCCGGTTTATGTTCTTTCATCCATTGACTGAATTTGCGCGACCCCTTCGATATGCCGATATTGGGGAGAATCAGCAGAGGAACGTGATCGCGGCGCGGAACCCGCAGTTGGTGGTAAAGCAACGCGCCCGAGTAGGTATGGTCCGCACGATGATCGATCCACTCCGTAACCACCAGGCCGATACGCCGGTAGCCGCGGGCCATCAGTTCGTCGATAGCGGTAAGGATGCCCTGCATCATATTGGTGCTGGCCCGGTGCAGATCGGGATGGGTCAACCCGTAGCCGAACGTTGCGGAGCTGAAGCGGGAAAAATCGAAGCTTTGCAGGTTTTTGGGGTAGGAACGCGGCGAGGCGATGACCCCTTCGATCCCGCGGGCGACGAGGACGTTGACGAGCCGTTCGGCGGTCATCCGGTCGTGCCCGAGGTAGAACTCCTCGGCCCGGTACCCGTGCTGGACGGCACGGGCCTGGATGGCCTCGAGCGGCACGTACCGGTACAACGAATCGTGGACCTCGTCACGAACGACGGCCAGGACCGATTGCACGCCCTGGGATTTGCGACCGCGAACGAGCTCCATCAGCCGGGCAACGTTCGGATCCGGCGTATAACCCACCGCGTCGACCGCCTCGAGAACGCGTTCGCGGGTCGAGGGAGAAACCCGCGGAGAATTCCGCAGCACCCGTGAAACCGTCATGGCGGAAACGCCGGCGTACTCGGCGACGGTCGTAAGACTCGCTCCCTGTGCTTGCCCTCCCATATCGATGTTTTAATAACATTAGAAAACTTTGGCAAGTCAAGGAGGATTCCGGTATCCCCATAATAGCCCCGGATTGACACGGGATTAACTTACATGAATCACGTCGGTCCGGCCGGAAGCGACAGCCAAACCTATGAAACCGTTAACCTTGGATTTATCACCGGCGACGGAACTGTTCCCGCCGAAAATCAAGCGGCGATTGATGGACGAGAAACTGCTCGCCGTACTCACGATCGACGATCCGGAGGACGCCGTCCCGGTTGCCGAGGCTCTGCTCGCCGGGGGCGTCCGCGCCATGGAACTCGCCTGGCGAACCCCCGGCGCGCTCGCGGCCCTGGAACGCGTCGTCGAGGCGGTGCCGGAAATGCTGGCCGGTGTGGGCACGCTGCTGGCGCCGGAACAGATTCACGCGGCCCGGGACGCCGGCGCCGCCTTCGGCGTCTCGCCCGGACTGTCGGTGAAACTGCTGGATACCGCGCGGGAGAGCGGTTTCCCCTATGCGCCCGGCATCATGTCGCCGAGCGACCTCCATCTCGCGGCGGAATACGGGTGCACGTTACTGAAGTTTTTCCCGGCCGAATCCAGTGGCGGGCTCCAGCATCTCAGGAACATCAACGCGCCCTTCAAGCACCTCGATTTCCGTTACGTCGTATTGGGCGGCCTGAACGAAACCAACATGCCGTCCTACCTCTCCGAACCCAGTGTTTCCGTGATCGGCGGCTCCTGGATTGCATCTCCCGATTTAATCGCGGCGGGCAACTGGGAGGAAATCCGCTGCCGCGCCGCCCGCGCGCGCCAGATCGTCGATGATGCCTCTCGGGGTTAGTTGATAACGCCAACCAATCAAATCGAACGTCGAAGCCCATGAAGAACGTCGTCACCTTTGGAGAAATCCTCTGCCGGATCTCTCCTTTCGATCACCTGCGATTCGCCCAGGCGCTGCCCGGTCCGGTCAGTCTCACCTTCGCGGGAGCCGAAGCCAACGTGGCCGCATCCGTCGCCTACCTGGGCGGCAAGGCCCGATTCGTAAGCGCCCTTCCCGACCACGATATCAGCCGGGCGTGCCGGGCAACGCTCCGGCGGATGGGAGTCGACACCTCGCAGATTCTACTCAATGAGGAAGGGCGGCTCGGGATCTATTACACGGAAACGGGGGCCAATCAGCGTCCCAGCCGGGTCATCTACGACCGCGAGCACTCCGCCATATCGCTCACGCGGGCGGACCAGTACGACTGGGACGCCGCGTATAGCGACGCGGGCTGGTTGCACGTCACCGGGATTACGCCCGCCCTGAGCAAAGTGGCCGCCGAGGCCACCCTGCGCGCGACCCGAGAAGCCCGGGAACGGGGATTGACGGTTTCCTGCGACCTGAACTTCCGCGGCAAGTTGTGGAAGTGGGACAAGACGTTGAAACCGGCCGAACTGGCGCGCAAGACCATGCTGGAAATTCTTCCCCAGGTCGATGTCCTCATCGCCAATGAAGAGGACGCGGCCGTGGTTCTCGGTATCGAAGCCGACGAAAACGACGTGGAAGGCGGCAAACTCAACGTTCGGGGCTACGAATCGGTGGCGGTCCGAATTGCGAAACAGTTTCCCGGATTGACCTCCATCGCCACCACCTTTCGCGAGAGCCTATCCGCCTCCCATAATAATTGGGGCGCCATGCTCTTCGACTGTTCGGAGCGCCGGGCCTACTATGCCCCGGAGCGCAACGGGAGCTACCAACCGTACGCGATCACCCACATCGTCGACCGGGTCGGCGGGGGCGACTCGTTTGCGGCGGGCCTGATCTTCGCCCTCAACACGCCCGAACTGAGTTCGCCGAAGGACGCGGTTTCCTTCGCCGCGGCCGCCTCCTGCCTCGCGCACTCCATATCCGGTGATTTCAACTTCAATACCCGTTCCGAAGTGGAAAGCCTGATGCGGGGGAGTGCCTCGGGACGGGTGGTGCGCTGAGGGACGCATCGAATCCAAACAGCAGGCTTGTCACCGGTAGCCGGGATCGTCTATTAAAAGGCGAAAAGCCTATGTGCGGCATTGTCGGGTACATCGGGAAGCAGAAGGCTTCGCCCATTCTCCTGGAGGGGTTAAAACGCCTGGAATACCGGGGATACGATTCCGCCGGACTGACCGTTCACCAGAACGCTCGCCTGGAAACCGTCAAGAAGACCGGCCGGGTGGACCACCTTGTTCGCGCGGTCGACGGACAGTCGCTTTCCGGGCGGCTGGGAATCAGCCACACCCGATGGGCCACCCACGGAAGCGTTACCGACGCCAATGCCCACCCCCACCTCAGCAGCGACGGCAGGATCTCGATCGTGCACAACGGGGTCATTGAAAACCACCGGAACATCAAGCGTTTTCTCGTCGCGCAGGGATACTCCTTTTGCTCCGAAACCGATTCCGAAGTTCTCGCCAACCTCATCAGTTACCATTACGAGAAAGAGACCGCCCGCGACCAGACCCGCTTCGTGGAAAGTGTCCGCAAAGCGCTCAAGCACATCGAGGGCACGTTCGGCATTGCCGTGCTCTGCGCCGAATGCCCGGATCAACTTTTGGGTGCCCGTCGCGGCTCCCCCTTGATCGTCGGCATTGGCGACGGCGAATACCTTCTGGCAAGCGACGTCGCCGCCGTTATTTCCCGCACCCAGAACGTGGTTTACCTCAAGGACAACGAAATTGTGGCCCTTTGCCCGGACAATTTTTCCATTTCCACGATCAATCTCGAAGACGTCGACCCGATCGTTTCCCGGATTGACTGGTCGATCGACGAAGTGGAGCTCGGCGCTCATCCGCACTTCATGGAGAAGGAGATTTTCGAGCAACCGACGGCGCTCGAAAACAGCATGCGCGGACGTTTTGCGGCGGACGGGAGCACGGCCAATTTCGGCGGTCTCAACCTTTCACCGCAGGAATGGCGCCAGGTCGACCGGCTCCTGTTCTGCGCCTGCGGCACCGCCTGGCATGCCTGCCTGGTGGCCGAATACCTGATCGAGCGGTACGCGCGTATCCCCGTCGAAGTCGAGTACGCCTCCGAGTTCCGTTACCGCAACGCTCCCCTGGAGAAAAACACGCTCGTTTTCGTCATCAGCCAGTCGGGTGAAACCATCGATACGCTGGCGGCGCTGCGCGAGGCGCAGCGGAAAGGCTTCCGCACCCTCGCCATCACAAATGTCGTCGGGTCCACGATCGCGCGCGAGGCGGACGGGGGAATCTACCAGCACGTCGGCCCGGAGATCGGGGTTGCGTCCACGAAGGCGTTCACATCGCAGATCCTCCTTTCGGCGATGGTCGCCCTTTACCTGGGACGGCTCCGGGACATGAGCTACACGGACGGCGTCGGTCTGGCGGAGGCGCTCAAAGGCGTACCCGCCCTGGTTGACCGCATTCTACGGGAGAACGGGCATATCCAGGAGATCGCCCGCCGGTATTCCGGATACGAGGACATGCTCTTCCTCGGCCGGCAGTCCATGTTCCCCATCGCGCTTGAAGGGGCCCTGAAACTCAAGGAAATCTCCTATATTCACGCCGAAGGATACCCGGCCGCGGAAATGAAACACGGGCCGATCGCCCTTATCAGCGATCGCTGCCCCTCGGTATTCCTTGCGCCTCAAACCGAAACCTTTCACAAGGTCCTCGCCAATATCCAGGAAATCAAGGCCCGGAACGGCAAAGTAATCGCCGTTGCATCGGAAAGTGCGCCTTTTCCCGAAGGCCTGGCCGACGACCGGATCGTTCTTCCCGACGCCCATGAAGCTTTACATCCGATCCTCGCCACGATCCCGGTCCAGTTGCTCAGTTATTATATTGCCGTGGAGCGTGGATTGGATGTCGACAAACCGCGGAACCTCGCCAAGTCGGTGACCGTAGAATAATAATTTTCGTTTCGACCGGCGTCGTTCCGACCACCCTTTTCCAAATCACACCGTCTTCTCCCCCAATGATACCCCCAAAGACCGGCCGGAGACCGAGGAACAAAACTGAAAACCGATAATGCGTATTCGCACCATGACGACAGCGGATCTCGGGTTCGCGGACACCCTTTGTTCCATCGCGGGCTGGAATCATACGCTCGACGATTGGCGGCGGTTCCTGGCGCTGGAACCGACGGGATGTTTCACGGCCGAAAACGCCGGCGGCGCGGCTGGTGTCGCCACCACGACGACCTACGGCAACAAAGTCGCCTGGACCGGAATGCTGCTGGTACACCCGAACGCGCGCGGTCAGGGCATCGGAACGGCGCTGTTAAATCATTGCCTGGAATGGTTGCGCCATCGGAACGTTACCTGCATCAAACTGGACGCCACACCCGAAGGGCAGTCGCTGTACGAGAAACTCGGCTTTCGCACCGAATGGCCGCTGGCACGATGGGAACGAACGGTCGTCCCCGCCGGTTTGCATGCCGAAAGCGCAGCATCAGAAACGGAATCGTGCGAATGCCTGCAACCGGCCCGTAATCCGGACGCGGTGCGCTCCATGCTTGATCGTATTGAGGAATTCGATACGAAAGCATTCGGAGTCTCCCGCCGAAAGGTACTGGCATCAATGCTAGCGGCAGCTGAATTCGCCGCCTGGCTGCCACCGCGAGCGGACGCTGAGCCGCAGGGCTACGGTTTGCTCCGCCGCGGCTCCAGGTCCTATTATATCGGGCCGGCGGTCGCGTCCCCCTCTACCGGTCGCAGCGTCATAAATCAACTCGTGCGGGCCGCTTCGGGGCGCCCGTTGTACTGGGATATTCCCGATGCGCAAACGGAAGTGATCGCACTGGCCGAGTCACTCGGGTTCCGGCGCCAGCGCCCGTACCTGCGCATGCACCTCGGCGAGAACATCGCTCCCGGACGACCATCCCTGCAACTCGGCATCGCTGATCCGGCAATCGGCTGAATTATTCCCAAACCAGCGTCCGGGCACGCGGATACACCGAACAACGATGGCGACGTTGGCGACGGGACGGCAGGTATCGCCGTCACACGGTTCCCCACAAGGACGGGGTTCTCATGGAATCTCACAAAACAGGCGTTGCTGCATAAAGGCCCGACATGGGTGTCGAGCGGATGTTACGAAGGTTTCGCCTCGGCATTGCCAAACGATGCGGCTACGGGCGGCAGATCCCGCTCAATCGCTGACATCCTGTACCCAAAACCGGAACCTTGGATAGTGCCCAGGTCAACATGGCCTCCACAGCGCTGATACAAACCGGGATGAACTTTGGCCTCCGGGAGGGAAGCCTGGGTATAGAACCGCATCCCATTGGTTTCAACGGCCATGATGGTGCCGACATGGGCGGCCAGCAGAACATGGGGTATCTGTTCCAGCATGGGATTGCTGAGGTCCTGCACCATAAGGGCCATGCCGTGGGCGCGGGCCCAACAGGCGCTCAGCAACGCCCCGGTTTGGGTCTTGCAGGTCTTCAAAGCGACGCCGGTCCAGCCGAGCTCTCGACCGAGTCGCACGATCTTCCAATCGTGGGCGCTCTCATCGAGGAAGAGCGGCTTCCGCGCCGAAACACTACGCACGTCGATACGGTTTTTCTCGAGATCGTAGGGGAACGGCTGCTCCACATTTCATGAAGTCGAGGCCGTATGCCTCATAAACCGGTCGGCCGACGCGGTTGCCGTACGCATCGTGCAGGGTAGGATCAAACAGCGACGTACAAACCAAAGCGGCCAGCCAAGGCATGGGTTCGGCGTTATTTCCCCGCCGTTCGTTAAACCGGGTCAACAGGTCGGGCAGGATCTGCTCCTGAAAATCATGTCCGATTTCGACCGGGTGGCCCCGCACGTAAAACCCGGCCCACACTTCGGCCAATTCGACGCAGAAGTCGCGGAGCACCTGATCGCGCTCGTCATAAGAGAGGCTGCTCGGCCAGATCCAGGTTACGCTTAAGGGTGTCGCACCCCACCCTTCCGCTGTCCGTCCGTTCTCATCGATCACCGTCACCCGGGTCCGGGCACAGGTGACATGGGTAACGGTCTCCAGGCCGACCTTCAGCGGCAAACGGGTGTTTACGGGCAGGAAAAACAGGGCCGCGCCCGTACAGCGTATATCCGTTTTTTTTCCCGTATCGAGGAGTACAAGGCAGGTTGAATCCCAGAGTGATCCAGCAGTTATCACCCCAACGTCCAAAACAAAAATTCCGGCAGACACCCGGCTGCCAAGCGTCGCCGGAAGACACCAGCACGTGAACGAAATAAAATAGGTTAACTTTTAGTACAGCGTACCGCCGAATAACCCGTCGTCAATGCTTTTGTTGCAGCCCTACCGTCCATATAAGTTCAACCAGAATCCCATCGATCCTTCAGGACTCCTGAACATACGCCTTTAAAAGGCCGGGAAACCGCTCCCCAACGTCCGCGGAGGACCCGCATAAAAATCGATCAAATAAGAACTGCAAATGTATTGACCTAAGCAATAACTATATGTAATAACCAACGGCAAAAGGCGACAATCAAAGCACGCCCCTCCCTTCACAAAGGACGAAGGAAACAGCTGATTCGCACACATCATAACCAGCCATGCCGTCAAAATCCAGCCAAACGGGACCCGAGAGGCGGACCCGGGCCTACGGCGGCGACCTCCGCCGTCCTGCCGAGAAAGTCCTCCATTACGTTCTTTCCGAATTTGACGGACCGGATCTCCCTGCCCGCCTTCCTTCCATCCGGCAGCTGGCCAGGCAATTGAGTGTCAGCGCCGCAACCGTCCAGGGGGTATTTCAAAGGCTGGCGAAGGAGGGGCGAATCCGCGTCGAGGTAGGCAACGGCAGCTTTCTCGTTGCGCCTCCCGAGGAGGAGCGGCCGGTGTACAAGATCGGCACGAATGTCCCTGTCCATCCGGGCGGAATTCCCGATGAATGGACCTACAAAATCTACGCCGGTATTCTCCACGGGACCCTCCAGGCATCCCGACCGGTCGCCATTCGACCGCTGCCTCCGGAGGCTCTCCAGGACGAGCGCAATGGGGAGGAATTCCTGAAGAACAGCCGGGAAATGGATGGTTTTATTTTGTTGCCGAACCTTGTGTTCGACCGCCGGCTTCAGCGGATTTGTAACGAAACAGGGCGCCCCTACGTACACTTGAATCCACCCACCGAAGTGACGACGGCGGATTTCGTTTCGCCTGACTATTTCGGCGGAAGCCGTCGGCTGGGTGAAGCCTTCCGGAAGGCCGGGCGGCGACGCGTGGCTCTGGTGATGTGGCCCGCCTACGATGACTCGGTCTCCGTGCGCCTCAGGTGTGCCGGCATGGCTGCCGGTCTGATGAAGGGTTTGGACAAGACCGCGCTCCGGCTCTACGTCGACAAAGAGCGATCGTGTTATGACGTCGTCCGCCAGATCCTCGAGAACGATCGCGAAATTCCGGACGCGATGTATTTTGCCGGCGACGCGCCGGCGCTCGACGCGATTAAGGCGATCGAGGAGAAGGGCCTGCGGGTCCCGGAGGATGTATCGGTCGTCGGCGGCAACGGCCTCGGTTTCAACACCGATCCCGCTCGCCGCCTCACCGGCTTGCGGCATCCACTCGAACGGCTGGGCGAAGAAGTTGTCGGCATGCTCTGTAAGCGCCTCGAACGGGGCGGGACTCCGGTGCCGGGCCGATTTCTGCCGGTGGATTTCAACATCGGCGACACCACCCTTCCCGAGGAGAATGCGGTGCTGACAGCCGGCACAAAAGGTAAAGCTTAGAACGGGATCACGATGGCGGGCCAGACGCTCGCCAACGGCAACCCCTCAGTCCCTTCCGCGACCAGATGGAATCACTCGACGAGAAGGTTGTGGTCTTGAACCACCGATCCACCGCCCGTTTCGCACCACCACGCCGGACATGCCGATTCGGCCGCCGAACGGGGTACGCGCTTCCAACCTAAAGCCTGAGAGACTATGTCCCATCATACCGCCTTCATTCACCGGCACGTGGATCGACAAACAAACGAAATCGTCGCCACACTTTGCGACCTGATCAGAATCAACACCGTGAATCCCTACAGCGGAGGCGGGGTCACCGGCAGCGAAAAGCCGGGCCAGGAATACATGGAACCCCTTTTCCAGCACCTCGGCCTCAAAACCCGCCTCGAAACGGTACATCCGGACGTCTACCGGAAAGCCGACATCCTCGGCCCCAGCCCGCGGGATTTCTCCGGACGCCCGAATCTGCTAGCCGAGATGACATTTCCCCGATCCGGGCCGCACGTATTTCTTTTTGCCCATATGGACACCGTGGCAGTCGATGGGATGACGGTGGCGCCGTTCGATCCGGTTCGACGGGACGGACGAATCTACGGCCGCGGGTCATCGGACGATAAGTCCGGGCTTGTCGTCGCCCTCTACGCCGTCCGGACCCTGCTCGAGTTGGGACTCGAACTGGGCGGCAAGTTGACCGTCGCCAGTGTGGTGGACGAGGAATGCGACGGCGGCGGATCCGGCGTGATGTCGATCCTTCTGAACGGTCATCGTCCCGACCTCAGTGTTTGCCTGGACGGGAGCAGCGATTTCATCGCCAGGGGGTGCAACGGTGTCATTACCGGGCGGGTACGCATTTCCGGCGTCAGCGCACACGCCTCCAGCCCCAGAGGCGTCAGTGCCCTCGACAATTCATGGATCGTGAAGCAGGCACTGGAGGCGGTCCGGGAAGAGCGACGGATAAACTGCCCGGAGGGCCTTCTCAATATCGGCGTGCTCAGGGCCGGCAGCCATCCCGCCATGGTCCCCGGCACCGCGGAGATTCTTTTCAATTTGTCATATCTGCCCCGGGAAGCGGACGACGCCCGCCGGGCCGGTCGCGGGTACAACGGGTCCCTTCTGCGACAACGGATCGAAGACGTCGTCGCGGCCGCCGCGGCGGCGGACGAATACCTTCGCGGTCATCCGCCGGAAGTGACGTGGGTCAAGGACCTGCCTCCGTTCCTGACGGCCGAGGATTCATCGCTGGTGCGTGGAATGTGCCGCGCCTGCGCCGCGATAGACGGCGTGGCGCCGCACGTTCGGGTGGCTCCGTATTGGACGGACGCCAGCAACGTTCCGCTTCTGACCGGGCAGGACGTGATCGCATTCGGAGCCGGAGCTGATTGCGCCCACGCCCCGGACGAATATGTCGAGGAGACTGTGCTCATCCGCAACACGAAGGTGCTGGCGCAGTTTCTTGCCGACACGCTCTCGCACCAACCGCCCCTCCCTTGAGGTTCGGGCGAATCCCCTTGCGATTATGCCGGTTGCTTGTTTGCTTTCCCGAACGCCTGGACGGCACGGCATGCCCCGTAACCGCAGACATTCAAAAACGTGATTATGAATCCAACTATGCGACCCATCGCCATTCTCCTCATTTCATTGTTCACGGCGCTATGCACCCAGGGTCAGTCCGACGGCAAGAGCACCCATGGCATTAATATCGGCGAGGAGCCCATCACCTCGCATCTCGTCGTGAACATCCCAGGGGATTATCCAAATCTCCAATACGCAGTCGACGCGTTGGCGGGCGTGCGGACGGGTCAGGGAGTCAGGATAATTCTCCGGATCGAATCCGGCCATCGGCCGGCGACCGGCCTATCGGTTCGAGACGGAGATTATTCCCATTTTCACATCGAAGCACACGACGCCATTGTGACGGTGTCATCTGATTTCTCGGGCGCTTTTATCCTGGGCGAGAATGCAGTCATGCCGGTCCTGGCCTGTCTGGTCGACATGGATCACCAGGGAGGTGACGGCTACTCGGCGCGGAGTAATTCCCGCGGCCGGGTCATGCGCGGCTGCGGTGTTATCAATGCGGGAAGCAGGGGGTTATACCTGACCGAGGCCAGTTCCGTCACCGCGAACCGTTCGAACTTTTCCGGCGCGAACAGCCGAACGCTCTGGGTGACGCGCGGCAGTACGGCCCACGTGCAGGGTTCCAATCTCTCGGATGGCCTGAAGGGAGGCAGAGGCCCGGCTTCGGCTGTATCCGCGCGCCGCGCGTCGGTAATCGATGCGCAGAACGCGAACATTTCCAACGCGAACGGAAATGCCGTGTCATGCGATCGTGCCTCAAGGATAAATCTGCAGGACGCAAACATCTCGGGCGCAACCGGTGTCGCCCTTTTTTCTACCAGGGGCAGTATCATTTCCGCGGGCGATTCGAACCTCTCGGACGCTTCGAGCAATGCCGTCAGGGCCACGGAGGGGGCCGTTGTCAGTGTCGAGGGGGCCACAATCCACAACGCGGGGGCTCATGGAATTTTCGCCTCAGCCGGTGCAACGGTAAGCGCGAGCAACGCAGAGATCACAAACAGCGGATCGAACGGTGTGCTCTCGACCGGGGGCGCAGTGGTCACACTGACCGGGGCAACGGTCACCGGATCGGGTGCCGACGACCTGAGGATTCGGCAGGGCGGCACCATTATCGCCTCCGACACCCGTACCAGCAACGGCACGCCTTCGCTGACCGACACAAATGCAACGGAGTTTTCGAAACCCGGTCCGGACGGCATCATTTACGGCCCGTAAAAACGAACCGGAAATCGTCATGCCGGGGTGGGACTCGTGTGGTTTTCAAAGATTCAGAGTGTCCAGGGTTGGCGGTATTCGTAATGCAGGAGATCGTTGGCCGGCGGGTAATTGGTAAAGCGCTCGTTCACCGGGTCCATCGCGCAGGCGATTTTCCTCGCCGTCGACAAGACCGGTCCAGGGCGGAATACCGGGAGGCCCATCCACCTCCCACTCGTCAAAGGTATCAAGAAAAAGAATACGTCACCCATTGCGGCTCTGCCGCCGCCCTTCGGGCCTCCGACGCGGGCCTTTTTCCCGACGTACGAGCCACCCGGCGAGAGAGCCGCAAAAACCCTTGCGTCTTCCGGGGAAATCCGTAGATCTACTGCCATCTATCATAATTGATCATTTTCGTTCGTTTCTCGTGCACACAATCCCCCACCTCCTGAGCAAACCCCGCAGCATCCGTGTGCCGCTATTCGCCGCACTCGCAGCCGCCGTTGCCTGTTCCCTGTCCATAGGGGCGGCAACCGCGGCGGAGACGGGGCAAAAAAACCGTCTGAACGTTGGCCTGGTATCCGGGGCCAACGAAGCGCCCTACCATTCGGACGAGGCCCTGGAAACGCTGAAACGTTACCTGGAAACCGCTTATTCGTTCGATTGCATCGTTTTTCAGTCCGATCCGAACACCGGCAGGATCGGCGGCATGGACCAACTCTCCCGGGTCGACGTGGCTTTTCTCCTCGTTCACCCCCAGGCCACTTCCCCCGGGACGGAAGCGGCTCTTCGCGAATTTGTCGATTCCGGGAAAGGCCTGGTCGCCGTCGGGCCGACCCATCGCGCCTGGGAGAACTGGCCGTCATTCGATGTCGAGGTGCTGGGATCGAGTTCGCAGGGCGACACCCCTGATGAACATCCCATTTCCGAGATCAGGATGCGCCTCCACCCCATCCTGACCGGCGGGGAGAACTTCCGGACGGACCGGCCGGTCCATCCCTATGAGGATTTCGCCTCCGGCGTACAGGTCATCGTCGAAGGGCGCCATGACGACGATGATTTTTTTCCCATTGCCTGGACCCGGGAAAGGAACGGGACGCGGATCGTGTACCTCGCTCCGGGACAAAAGGAGGAATTCGAGAAAACCGCCTACCTTCGCATCCTCGCCAACAGCCTCCTCTGGGCTGCCCGCCGGGAAATCCCGGGAGCCGGGCTGCAACTGCAGAGGACCTGGATGCCGGATGTTCATCCCAGTTCGTTTGCAGTCGGCTTCCCGTGCGGCCTGAACTTCTGCTTCGACCCCGTGACCAATCTCGTGGTCTACGCCTGGGACGGCGATTACGTCGATCGGTGGCCGACCGTTTCGGGAAAGTTCCCGCGCAACGCGAAGGTGCAGGGCCGTATCTTTTTCACGCACACCGAAGGCAACGGGTTTCAAAGCGAACCGCGTGCATCCGATGGCGCGAACCGGTTCCTGGGCTACCGTCTGGTCGAGGGAACCCCGGAATTTTCCTATGAGGTGGACGGAATCCGGGTGCGGGAGAGAATCGTCCCAAGAGACGACCGCAGCGCGCTCGTCCGGCATGTCAACGTCGAGGGCGGCGACGCCCCCTTTTACTTCCGTCCCGATGATCCCGAACAGGTCACCCTTCTCAGCGGCGATGGAGCATGGACCGACGGCCGGCTCCGTTTTCCGGCTCAATCCGAAGCCGCGTTCACCGTACTCATTCCCCGATAGCTTATGCCCTGTCCTCAAACCATTCGGCACTCGCTCATCTTCCCGCGGAAGTCCCTGCCTCGCTTCAGACAGGCCACCGGCCTCTGCCTTCTGGCCGTCCTGCTCCTCGCGGGTTGCGGGGAGGCGCCATCTCCCGAAGCGAATCACAGGCCCGACCCCGTTCCTCCGGAGCCAGCCTACCGCCTGGAGACGCTCGACCTGCCGCCGGCGATGTCCCCGGAAGTCTCCGCCATTGCCTTTTCACCGGACGGCGAGCTGTTTGCGGCCAATCGCCACGGCGACATCTGGCGGACCGATGACCCGGATGCCGGCAACTGGAGCAAATTCGCCTCGGGCCTCCACGAGCCGCTCGGCCTCCTGGCCGCCTCTTCCCGGGTCGCCTACGTGGTTCACCGCCCCGGCCTGGTGAGGGTCGAGGACAGGACCGGCGATGGCAAAGCCGACACCTTTGCCAGCATCAATGAAAGCTGGGGATTGTCCGGCAACTACCACGAGTTCGCCTACGGACTTGTGAGGGACGCCGACGGCAATTTCTTCGGCGGTCTCGGCCTCGACTCGGGGGGAGAGAGCGAGCTCCGCCATATAAAATGGACGCGCGGCCCCCTGAATCCCGAACGATTTCGACGGGAGAGGCAGTGGTCGCTTACTCCCTATCGCGGATGGTCCTTCAAAATCACTCCGGACGGCGAGTTCGTCCCCTGGGCGATGGGATTCCGGCAACCGGCCGGGATCGGGATAAATCCGGAAGGCGAGTTTTTCTCCACCGACAACCAGGGCGACTGGATGGCGTCCTCCGCGCTCGTTCACCACCGCAAAGGTCATTTCTACGGGCATCCGGCCTCGCTGAAATGGGCCGAAGAGGATTTCTGGAAAGACCTCACGGACGAAGAACTGGGGCAGCGACGGACGCCCTATGCGGTCATTCTTCCCCACGGAGCGTTGGGCGGTTCGCCGGGCGAGCCGGTCTGGGATCAGTCCGGCGGGCGCTTCGGACCTTTCGAGGGGCAGGCATTTATCGGTGATTTTTCGCCCATCATCAACCGCGTCTTTTTGGAAAAAATCGATGGCGAGTACCAGGGGGCGGCGTTCCCGTTCCTGCGTCACCGGGATTTGCGCCAGGGGAACATGCGCGCGGCCTTCAGCCCCGACGGCGTCCTCTATATGGCCCAAACATCCCGCGGCTGGGGTGTCGGGGAAGGCTTGCAGAGGATCGTATGGGAGGGGGAAACGCCGACCGAAATCCATTCGGTGCGTCTCCTCGACGACGGGTTTTCACTGCGTTTTACGGTCCCCATGGATCCGGCAGCCCTGGCGCGGCCCGAGACGTACCGGGTGAGCCGGTTCCGTTATCTTTATCACGACAGCTACGGATCACCGCGCATCGACGAAATGCCGGTGGAGGTGACCGGTGTCCAGGTGTTCGATGATAGCCGTCAAGCAAACCTGAGCGTTGCGGAGTTGCTTCCCGGATACGTTTACGAGTTTCAACTCGACACCCTGGCCTCGGCCGACGGCAAGCTTCTGGCCGGCCCCACGGCCTATTACACGGCAAATCGCCTGCACAACGGTGACCGCTTCACCGGCCCGTTTACCCGTCCGATCCTGGAACCCGCTGTTGCCGCCGAGGCCCGCGAGATCGACATCGAACTGGGCGAATCGGTCTACCGGACCTACTGTATGGCCTGCCATCAGGGGGACGGTCGGGGCGATCGGGGCGCATCGATTCCCGACTTCATTGGGCAACCGCACGTCCTCGGCCAGAGCGATGCGGAACTGCTGCGCTCCATCCGGCTGGGAACCGACGGGGGAATGGCCCCCTTCGGCGCGATTCTCACAGAAGACGAGATGCGCGCCGTTCTGGCCTACATCCGGGACAACTTTGACCCGCAACGCAGACGGGGACGTTAGACGAGGCAAAGCCCTGAAGGCCTTCGCCGGGAAACCCTTTAACAAAAGCAGGAATGAGGAAGGATGAATGAACGACGTGTATGCTTGATTTATCCTGTACTTTCAGCCTTGTCATCCTCCCGGAGGACCCGGGACGACTGTGTTCTTATGATCGTTCCCAACTATATTGCCGGTAAATGGATCGAACCCGAAACCGAGTTCGGCAACGTCTACAACCCCTCCCGGGGCGAGAGAATCGCACGCGTTCCGCTGAGTGGTGGCGCCGACGTCGACGCCGCCGTTCAGGCGGCGTTCAAGGCATTCGAAACCTGGTCGAAAACGCCCGTCCCGCAGCGCGCGGCTGTCCTGTTCCGCTACAAGCAGCTCCTTGATCAGCATGCGGAGGAACTCGCCCGAACGGTCACCGAGGAAAACGGAAAAACCATCGAAGAGGCGCGCGGCGACGTGCGCCGCGGTATCGAAGTCGTGGATTTCGCCTGCGGCATCGCCCACCTGGCCAAAGGGGAAAGCCTTCCACAGATCGCGGACCACATCGACGCGGTTACCATGCGCGAACCGCTGGGGATCTGCGCCGGCATCACCCCCTTCAATTTCCCGGCGATGGTCCCGCTATGGATGTTTCCTATCGCCATTGCATGCGGCAATGCGTTCATCCTCAAGCCCAGCGAGAAAGTCCCGCTGACGGCCAATCGCCTCGCCGCCCTTTTCACGGAAGCCGGATTGCCGGAGGGTGTCCTCAATATCGTTCACGGAGCCCGCGAAGTCGTCGATACCCTCTGCGCGCATCCCGGAATCGCGGCGGTCAGCTTTATCGGCTCCTCGCGGGTCGCCGAACACGTCTACACCCTCGCCTGTTCCCACGGCAAGCGCGTCCAGGCCGGTGGCGGAGCCAAGAATGCCCTGCTCGTCATGCCGGATGCCGAGCCGGAATCGACGCTGCGCGCCGTCCTCGGCGCCGCCTACGGCTGCGCCGGACAGCGTTGTATGGCGGGGTCGGTTTTGATGGGTGTGGGCGCGGCCGCCGACGAATGGCGCGAGCGAATGACCGCCGCGCTGGCCCGGCTAAAAGTCGACGACACCAGCGCCAATGATGCGGCCGACATGGGGCCGGTCATCGATCCGGCAGCGCAGGAACGGATCAACCGGGTAATCGCGACCGCTCCCGACAAAGGCGCGGAGATCGCGTACCGCGGCGACAACCACCCGGATCGCGGGTTCTTTGTCGGCCCGGCCCTGATCGACCGCGTGAAGCCGGAAATGCAGATCTTTCAAGAGGAAATTTTCGGCCCGGTCCTCTCGATGCTCCGTCCGAAGACGCTGGACGAAGCCATTGCCACCATGAACCAATTGAGCTTTGGAAACGGGGCCTCCATTTTCACAAGCAGCGGCGCTGCCGCCCGCCAGTTTACCCGTGAAATGCAATGCGGCATGATAGGCGTCAACGTCGGGGTCCCGGCACCCATGGCGCCCTTTCCCTTCAGCGGCTGGAACAAATCATTTTTCGGCGACCTTCATGTGCAGGGCACTGAAGGCGTCCTCTTCTACACCCGCCAGCGCGTGGTCCTCTCACGCTGGGACGAGACCTACGTACGCCAGCAGGGCTGGTAGGCCCGGAACGCGTGAGCCCGCCGCGTACGGTATGTGCGGGTTCGTTCGAATCGGCGGCTGAATTGATCCCGACATTGCGATGTTGGCAACATCAGCGTTGATGGGGTGCCGAACAATGCGGCTTTACTCCTCCCCCGGCGCATCGCCGCAGGGCTTTCGCACCAGCTGAACGATCAACGCCAGCAACAGAAATATCACCACAGCCGATATTCCCGCCCAGCCGCCACGGTCCCAAACCATGAACAGGCTCGCCGGAGCTGTCAGCAGAAACACAAACCCCATGGCCAGGTTCCATACCATCCGGCGCCCGCCGCGCGGCATTTCATCCCCAAGCAGGCGACGATGGTTCATCATCAGGATGAACACCAGGTAGGCGATGGGCAGCAGGGTGAAGGCAAAAATCGATGTCGGAACCACCAGCCAGAAACTCGCCTGGCCCCAGAGAAAAGGTCCCAGGATTCCAGTTGCCGCCGCCAGCGAGCCCAGGCGGAGGGTCCATCCGGAATGGGGACGGCCCAGGAACTCGCAGATGACCATCCCCGATATCAGCATATGCAGTGTGATGGAGGAAAGGGTCATTCCCACTACGCCCAGGCTGAAGATGATCCCTCCAAAAAAATCCCCGGTAAAGGGACGCAGCGAGGCCGCGAGATCAAACGCGTCACGAGTAACCAGCATAGCCGCCAGGTGCTTCTCCTCGGGACTCAACGCCGCGATGGCTTCGGCCAAGGCCTCACCGCCAGTCTCCGCTGCACCTGTGTGCTCCCGTTCGTACTGCACACGCCCCTCCAGGAGTGTTTCGAATTGCGCGCGCTGACGTTCGGTCGCGCCTTCTCCTTCTTCCAGGAGCCCAGGTTGGGGCACAGTGTGGAACTGGTTTGCGGCCGCAATCACCACAAACGCCGTCACCAGCAAGAACGGGATCAGCATTCCCGTAAAAAGATCGAACTTCACGAATCCCCGGAACTCTTTTCCCCAACCGTGACGGCGCAGTGAATACGCAAAGAGAAACGTCGCATTGATCCCGATCGTCGCCGCCGCCGCAGTGATCGCCACGTCGCGCTGGTTTCGAACAATCAAATTGGCCCAATACTCCCTTCCCTCCGGGGCAACAGCCTCAAGAAGCGGGCGGAAGGTCTCCGCGGGCGCAAGGATAGCCATCGGGTTCGGAATAAAACCGCGCCACAAGGCGCCCCAATCCAGGCCTTGCACCGATATCGCCAACCGGACCACCACCCCGGCAAAACATAGGACAATGACGATAACGGTGATCTTCAGGATCCATTCATACAACCTCACTCCCCAGCCGCCCCGGTCATAGTTCCACGTCACCGTCAGGACCGTTGCGAAAATCAATGCCGAGATGATCACCCGCCCCCCAAAATCGCCAAAGGGACCCTCCGCGCCAAAGACACCCGGCAACAGAATCTGTTGGGTCACTCCGCTGGCCAGCGAGTATTGCGCCATTACCCAGACCATCGAGGCCGCCAGTGCCGCCAGCGCCCATGCCCAACCCAGCACGGGATTGATATGGCGGTTGACCGCCTGAAACGGATGCTCCCGTATGGTGAGGCTGACATAACCGATCGCGCTCATCATGACCAGCCCCAGCGCCATCGCCACCGGCTGGAGCCACAGCAGCGAATAGCCGGAAAGCACGCCCAGGTAAAGACTTCCGGCCAGCGTGCCGCCGCCGAGGGTCAGCGCGCTTTGCAACCAGCCGGGACCCGACAACCGCACGTACGCTTTCAGTTTTGCTCCCGCACCGCGCGCCTCCGCTTCGCGCAGCATCCGGACATCCGCAGCCAGTTTGTCCCGTTCCATTCTTTAAAAAAAGCCGCCTCAGCGACCCATCGCATGATTGTTGCAATCCGGAAGACACCGGAGTCTCTCCGGCGTCATGGGACTGATCAAGCTCAAAAAAACAAAATTCTCAATCATTAATGATACTCTGTTCAAAACCGGCCGGAAATCCGCGCCTGAGCCGGTTTCCCCGGGAAGCGCTTCCGGTTCAGGGGTTGGATGAATCGCGGGAGCGAACGCGCTCTTTTCCCGCAAGGGCGTCCAACAGGTCCTCCACCGCCAAGGGAATCGGCCGACGCCGCCGTAGTCCAGCGTCGTCATACCCACTACTGTCATTCATTCAAATACGACTTCGCCGCCGACCATCGTCAGAAGCGGACGGATCCTGCGGATCTCCTCCTCCGGGCACTCCAGGTAACGGCGATCCAGAACCACCAGATCCGCCAGTTTCCCCGGTTCCAGGGAACCCATGTGCGCCTCGTCAAAACTCAACCAGGCGGCGCTCGCGGTTACCGCCCGCAACGCCTCCATTCGCGAGAGCTTCTGGTGCTCGCCGTAAACCCGCCCGTGGTCATTTTTTCGCGTGACGGCAATATAGAGCGCGAGAAACGGATTGAAGGCGTTCATCGCCCGGTCCGGATCGAGCCCGATCATGTGATCGGCGTTGATCGCCACCGGAACCCCTCCGTCAGCCCACTCCCTGAGACCGATGAAACGCTCCGCCCAGGGCTGGCCGTAAACTTCGGCGATTGCGTCGGAATCTTTGTAATAGAGATAGGTCTGCGTATCCACCCCCGCGCCGAGATCCCCCGCCCGACGGGCCAATTCGGGCGAGGGAAAATACGCGTGAATGAGATTGAACCTCCTGCCCGGCACCGGCGCCGTTGCGGAGGACGCCTCCAGCGCGTCAAGCACCCGTTCGAGGCCGGCATCGCCCGTGACATGAGCGGATATCTGCCACCCCAGGCGGTGCGCCTCGCCAAAAACAGCCGTCATTTCCTCCACCGTGTAGTTTATCGCGCCGCGGTAACCGGGATCCTCCAGGGCGTAGAACCGGGCCCGGCGTTCCCCGCACGGCTCACTGAGATAAGTATTCCCCCAGTGAATACCGCCGTCCACGGTAATCTTTAACGGTCCGGCTCTCACCCAATCGTCGCCCGCCCGCGGGGCCAGGTCCAGTTCGTTCACGAACCGGTGCACTTGCCCGGCTGTCCGCATCTGCTCCCGGAACGTGAGGTTGGCCCGCACCGTCAGGTCTCCCCGGTCGCGCAACGTCTCATACAGCCGCCAGCCCTCCCGGTTCGTCGCCCGTTCGAAGATAGCGGTGATACCGACTTCATTGTAGCGGCGAAACACCTTGCGCAGGGAATCAATCGTCTCCTCATCGGAATAGGACGGCGCAGGCATTTCGCGCCTGAGCAAATCGGCGCCACCCGCCATCAATCGCGGATTACCCTCCCCGTCGCGCAGTAATTCAATGCCGCGGGGGAGATCCCCCCCGCCCATAAGGCCGAGCCGCTCCCAGCCGAGTGTGTTGAATGTATGTTTGCGGGCTGCGGTAAAGATTACCGGGTGGGTGGCGGAGGCGGCGTCGAGTTCCGCAACCGAAGGATGACGTCGCTCCCGGATGCGGGTAATGTCGGTGCGGGGAACAACAAGCCATTCTCCTTCGGGCACCTCCTGCGCGCGCCGACGGATCCACGCCTGAACGTCCCCGACGGAGTCGAGGGAAACGTAGGGTTGCGTAAGTTCCTCTCGCGCCACCCGGATAGCGTGGCAGTGCGTTTCGATCAGACCGGGAATCACCGTCTTGCCGCGGAGCCGGGTGACGACGGTATCCGGCCCGACGAAGCGGGCGATCTCCTCATCGCTGCCGACGGCAACAACGAATTGCCCCCGGATAGCGAGCCCCTGCGCCACCCTGTCCCCGGCATCAACCGTCAACACTTCACCCCCGAGGAAAACCCGGTCGGCCGGAGCCGGAGGCACGGGGATCCCAGCCGCCCAGTGGATGGCGTTGTGCAGCATGCGGCGGAAACCCGCTTGCTGAAAATCGCCGTCATGCCCCATCGACGTGTAGAAGATCCGCCCGCCCCGGTCAATGAAGGTCCATGCCACCGGTTCCGTAAAGGTTTCCCCGTTTTGCACGACCATCCCCTCCATCAGGACCCGGGTTCCCGGAGCCAGGTCGCGCGAGCGATAGAGCCAGGACGGGCTGACGAACTCCCGTTCTTCGATCCCGGACAGGATCGGATGACCCGCCGCACTCGAAACGACCCGGGTTCTCGTTCCGTCCCGGTTTCCGTAGTGCATTTCGTAGCGTCCGCCGAGCACCTCCTCGTCGAAATTATCCCAGGTGGCGTGTCCTTCCGGCGGTTCACCGCGGCGCATGCCGAACGCGTGGCTGGAAGTCCTCAATGCCACAAGGCCCCCGCCGCCTCCGAGATACTGCCGAACAGCCTCCAGTTGATCGGCAGGCGGCGTCCGCCGCCGAACGCTCATCAACAGCAGATCCGCGTCCTCCAGGGCCTCCACCAAACCGGGAAAGCGATGGGGATCCTCCGGTGCTTCATGAATATACGTGACCTCGAAAAGCGATTCCTCCAGCTCCGCGGCGGCGAAATCCGGCAAGGTGACGGAACTCTCATACTCGTCTTCCCCGATTAAAAACACCACCCGAACCGGATGTCCCGGTTCTTCCGCCTCCAGGGGTACCGGCAGCGTACCGGGGACGGCAAGTAACAGGAGCATCACTCCCGGAGCGGGCAGGTATTTGACGGTGGTTTCCGTGGCGAGCGAAAGCAGTCTCATGATCCCGCCAAGGTTAGTGAGCCGGCAATACACGGCAAGCAAATTTACAGCATAAAACTGAACGAGAGTACTGACAATGTATACCATCCCTCCTCCAGCCATGACCCAAACCTGGCTTTCAGAATTCCCTCAAGCCCACCATAGTGTTAAAAAACCGATTACTTAATGTGCGGCATTTCGGGTACATCGGGAAGCAGAAGGCTTCGCCTTGGTTCCCCGATAGCATTAAAAGGCCTGGAATACCGGGGGTGGATTGGCTTCTTTCGTTCGGCCTGACGGTTCATCAGGGCTCCCGCCGTCACTGACGTCACCGCTCCTCGGTGCGGTCCGTCGCCACCGGGGACGGGTAGCTGAGGGCGGCGATCTCGTCCCACCACGCATCGGTCATGGGTATATCGGTCGCCCCGAGCGACTGCTCCAGCTGATCGAGGCTCCGGGCGCCGATAATGGGCGCGGTGACGGCGGGATGATGCCCGACCCAGGCCACGGCCAGGGCTGCCGGGTGGACGCCGCGCTCCTTCGCGTGGGCGACAAACCGTCCGGCAATGGTGAAGTTCTCCGTATCGCCGTAGCGCTTCCGGTAGTTGTCATGCTCGGCCAGGCGGCTTTTCCCGGGCACCTCACCGCCGGCATATTTACCGGTCAGCACCCCGGCCCCCATCGGATTGTAGGGGACCACGCCGAGATTCTCGACGGCGGCCATCGGCAGGATCTCCGCTTCCGCCTGGCGTTTGATCAGATTGTACATCGGTTGCACACAGACCGGTTTCGCCCAACCCTCGCGTTCACAGGCGGCGAGTGCCCGGACGGTCTGCCACGCCGGCCAGTTGCTGATCGCGGGGTACAGGATTTTTCCCTGCCTCACCAGGTCGTCCATGGCGCGGAGAGACTGTTCCATGGGTGTGGCCGAATCAAACTGATGAAAGAAATAAACATCAATCCGGTCCGTCTTCAGGCGTTTCAGACTGGCCTCCACGGAGCGGACGATGTTCCGCCGGGACAATCCCCGGTCGTTTATCCCCTCCCCCATGGCCCCGGCCACCTTGGACGTAATGATAAGTTCGTCCCGGCACCCGTGAATCAGGTCGCCCAGGATCTCCTCGGAACGCCCCTTTCCGTACACATTCGCGCAATCGAAAAACTGGATGCCGGCATCCCGGCATCGGCGAAAAAGGTGCGCACTGGTTTCCCGGTCGGCGACCGTACCGAAGCTCATGGTGCCAAAGCACAGGCGGGAAACCGAAATACCGCTCGATCCCAGGTTGGTGTATTGCATAAAGCGGAGTCTCCATGCGACAGCGGCGCCGGTCAATCGCAACCACCCTGAGCCCAATGGATCGAGGCCCGGACGCGTTTCTGATTGCCCTGCGCACAATTTCCGTAGTTAATATCCGGAATCAGGCACTCCGCACGTACCGTTAATCAAATGCGTCTCGGCACCACCCTTCCTCTTTGTTTCGTCCTGATCCTATCCGCACTAAAAACAGGCACCTCTTCCGAGCCCGAGGATCTGGGTCAACCCGTGGGGTCGGTTATCATTCAAGGTGTCGCCTTCGGAGAAGGCAAAGACGGCCGGGGCGAATTCTACTTCGCGGTCAACGGGGAACCGGCGACGTTCTACGCAATGGACGCCGAAACGCGTAAACCCACCTTCTCCCAACCGTTGCCGGGATTCGACGTGGTGTGGGCCATAACCGCGGCCCGGGACGGGAACGTTTATTTCGCCGGCACGCGCGGCGGAAACGTTTACCGCTATTCGCCGGCGGCCGAAAAGATCGAAAACCTCGGCCCGAACGGGACCGGATACACCTGGACCTGGGACCTGGTAGCCACGGAAGACGGCAAGGTCTTCGGTTCAACCTCGGGCGGGGCCGGCGTGTTCGAGGTCGACCCGGCAACGGCGACTTCCCGTTCCCTCGCAACCGGTTTCACCGGCGAGGATTACGTCCGCGGCCTGGGCGCGACGCGGGATGCGGTTTATGCCGGAGTCGGGATGACCGCCCACCTCTTCCGCATTGACCGGCACAGCGGCGACATCGAGGAAATCGAGGTTCCGAACTCCGGCCGTCCGGGGTCGTCCGTTACGCGAGCCTG
>PXDC01000057.1 GCA_003565135.1 Verrucomicrobiota bacterium | reverse complement strand
GTCTCCCCGCTTTGGTTCTGGGCCTCGCAACCGCCCGAACCCCGCGACCGGATTGCTGTCCCAAAGGACTTCCACGCCCACTTCGATCCTCCGGAAGTGGAGTGGCGCGCCTGGTTTCCCAACGACCAGCGCCGCCTCTCTCCCTGGCGACAGCAGTCACACGAAAACTCCCGTGCCTACGCGGAAACCATGATGCGGCTCAAACTCAATGTTCTCGAACTGAACGCGCTGACCGCCCCCGGATTCAATGCGCCCTACGAGGCCGACTCCGATGCCCTGATGGCGAAGGAATACGGCATGGCGGTCAGCACGAGCCACCAGTCCCCCCTCGGGGCCTGGCTGGGAATCGGGTTCAACCGCTGGAACAACTACTGGGAGAACATACGAAACCAAAGCCCGCCCGAAGCCACCCTGGCCAACAAGGACAAACTCCTGGAGTTTTGGGAATACCATATCGAAACCGTCCTCGAAAACGACCTCGAGACGGTCTGGATGATCGGTTTCCGGGGCAAGCGCGACCACGCGTTCTGGGAGGCGTTTCCCGACGCCCCCGATTCCGACGAAGACCGCGGCGCGGTTATCCGCTCCATGATGGACAGCCAGATCGAGCTGCTGGAATCCGTAACCGGCCGCGACGACCTGCCGATGCGAACCCTCCTCTACAACGAAAAGACCGATCTCGTCGCGGACGGTCACCTGGAATTACCCGAGCGCCATAACCTGACCTGGAACTTTGTCGCCGCCCGTCGCGATCACTTTCCCGCCCAGGATGTGCTGACCCAGGAAATTCCCCCGGAGCAGCCCATCGGGTACTACATGAATTTCCAATTCAACTCCACCGGTTCCCACATGGTTCAGGCCGAAGGCCCCTGGAAAATGGAACGCAATTACCGGACCGTGGCCGGGCGCAGCGGGATTCCCCTCGCCTACTCCGTGGTCAATGCCGGCAACATCCGCGAACACGTGCTGGAACTCGACGCCAACGCGCGGCTGTTGTGGGATTTCGACACGTACGACTCCGATGCGTTTCTAGACCGTTTCTGTGAAACGTATTTTGGCTCCGAATACGCCGACGACGCGGCCGACCTTTACCGCCGCCTCTTCGAGGCCCACTGGCGCCAGCGCGAACCGGACCTGCCCGGATTCGAGCGCCAGTATATATTCCAGGACCTTCGCCTCGGGCGGTCGATCGACATCCTCACCGGGCGCCTCAAAGCCTCCCGAAATCCGAGCCAGGACCTCGATCCCTTCTGGAGCGGCGACTGGTTCCGCATCGACCCGTCCTTCCACGGGGTCGAGACGGAAGTCGACGCCCTCATTGCCGGACTCGGGGAATCGGCCTCCCGACTGGCGAACCTGACCGCCGACGCCGACGCGCTGCTGGACGCGCTGCCGGAAAGGGCGCGTCCCTTTTTCAACGACAATCTCCGCGTACAGGCCTATTTTTTCCGGCACGCCACCGAAACCGTGCTGCACCTGGGCCAAGCCCTTCGGGCGCGCGTCGACGAACGCAACGAGGACCTGGTTGCGCACGCCGTAAAGGCGGACGAGGCGGCCGGGCAAATGGTCACGAGCCTGGACGGCGCCCAGCACGGGGTGTTCAGAAGCTGGTACCACCCCGAGGGGGTCTTCAACTTCCGCACCCGCCGCGAGGCCGTTCGCGAGGCGCGTGAAGCGGTCGCGCCCGATCATCCCGATCCCGGCGACGAAGCGGGTACGGACGCGTTTTTCGACGACCTTCCCGGGCACGCCGTACGTTACGAAACCGATTTCTCCGGTCCCGGCGACTGGGCATTCGGGAATTGGACCTACGTCGCCGACGGCGTTCTCGCCAGCACCCGCAACGACAACTGGGCGGGCTCGTGGCTGATCTTCGACCAGTCGAACGTCCTCGACGGACTCCTGGAACTGAGTCTCGGAGACGACACCACAACCGTATTATATTTTCGGATGCGATTCGGCGGTGACGCCACGGACAACCGGACCGTTTTCCGTTTTCAGGCCGACGGCGACGGAGCCCGGCCCTACGCCGGCGTGCGTATCGGCGCAACCGATGGGGGCTCCACGCTGGGGATCTCCGACAATGGAAATCTGTTCGGGGACACGGAATACCAGACCGGCATGTCCGGCTTGAAAACGAGCACGACCGATTACCGCCAGTACCGGCTCATCGTTTATACCCGGTCCGAATCGGATTCGCTCAAACTGCGCTTCGATCAATTCGATGACAATGCGGGTGCCTGGGAACAGGTGGAGACCCTTACCATTCCCGACTACCGGCATCTTTCGCGGTTGGGCGGCAGCGGCATGAACCGGGTCAGCGTCCTGTTTCGCACCGACGGCGAAAGCGTCAGCGACCTCGCGCTGACCCAGGCTTCCGCCAGGCCGCTCCCTCCCCGCTTCGGCGCCTGGCGCACGCAGTATTTCACCCTGGCCGAACTGCGCGACAACTCGGTCAGCGGCCCGCTCGCCGACCCGGATGGCGACGGAAAGCCCAACCTGGCTGAGTACGCGCTCGGCGGAAATCCCCGGATTCCCGCGACCGCACCGGTCCCGTCACTGGTTCGTACCGGAAGCGGCAAGGCGTTTGAATTTGCCCGAAACCGCACCGCGGCAACGGAGATCGCCTACCTGGTGGACACCTCGTCCAATCTCCGGCAGTGGGATACCATCTGGAACAGCGGCGACCATCCCTACCCGGAAGGCGGGGACAGCTTTATCATTGAAAACGTGCCTGTAAACGGACACGGTGCCGATCCGTTCCTCTTTATGCGACTCCGGATGAAGCCCATTAATTAGACCCGCCGGCCGACCTCTTTTCCGCAAGCCACGGGCGCGCCATTTCGGCTCAGCCCGACCGCAAAGAACAACAGCAGGTGCGATGTACGAAACGGCCCTCGTCCCGGTTTCCCGCCGGACGTCTATGGTCATACCACGATTTTCAATGATTTCATTTCCCTTCCTCTCCAGCCCGCTCACGTTCCTTCGTTTCACCCTCCTTCTGGGCCTCGTCCCGGTGATCGCCACCTGCGGTACGGAGGCCAGAAGTGAAGTGGAAACGACCGGACCGTGGCGGGCGGTCGACGGTGAGGCGACCCCGGATGAATCGCGCTGGAAGGAGGGCGATTCATCGCTGCGCTGGGATTTCGAGCCCGGCGGCACCCTGACCCACGCCCGGGACGAGGCCCTGGCGGCCGCGCTCGACTCCCGCACCGGGGGCGTCCGGATGTGGCTCTACAGCGAAACGCCGCTCGAGGGACGACTGGAAATCCGCGCCGGACGGTACACGTTTCCCGTCCATCTCGGCTTCACCGGCTGGCGCGCCGTGTGGGTGATGTTCTCCGAGGATGCCGACGAGGGGGTCGACAAAATCGACGGTTTTCGCATCACCGGTCCGGCCGAAGGGGGAACGCTCTGGCTCGACCTGGTCGCGTTCGGCGACGTCCCGTGGTTCCGCATGGGTGACGCCCTCACCCCCTACACCAATCCCCGCCGCTCCATCGGCGCCGGGGGCGACACCTGGCGAACCCCGGAATGCTGGCACGTCTGGGCCCGGGAGAACGTACCGGAACCCGACCGGGCCCCCGACGCCGGAGAACGCGCCGCCTTTGAGGTTATTGCCGCCCGCTACGAAGACTACCTGTTCGGCCGCATGGACGATCCCCGGCAACCGGTCCGGCTCCGGGCCGAGGGCCTCGAGCGTTATATTGAATCCGGTCACCGCGCTTTCGAACGCCTGGGCCTCGAGCGCCGCGGCGATCGCGTCGTGGCCGGTCCGGGCGCCTTCGCCACCCGCGACGACGGGCGGACGCCCCTTCCGGCCGAAGTCTTTCAGCCCGTGGCCCTGCCCCTGGCCCTGGATGCCCGGCTCAACAACAGTGACCGGGCCCGGCAGCGGTTCCTCGACCTGATCGACTACGCCCACGACCAGGGATGGGCCGAGCGCAGCATGATGGGCACCAATTACCTCGAAACCCTGCGCATTTCGGGGTGGGTCCACGGTATCTACATCCTGCGCGACTTTCTACGCCAGGAGGACCGACTCGATCGCGAAATGGCCACCCTCGCCTATCACATCGAAATGGCCGAAATCCACGCCGACCCCGAGCATCCCGGGGCCAACGCCGACTACCTGCGGACGAAACTGAAGTACCGGCTCCTGCACACTCTCCTGCAGGACGATACCCCGGAAAAACCGCGCGACATGCGTGCCTTTGTCCGTTGGGCCGATTCCGCCCTGGACCGGGCCCCCGGCTACGCCGGCACCATCAAACCCGACGACACCGTTTTCCATCACGGCGCTCCCCACCCGGCCAGTTACGGCAGCAACGCGATCCACATGGCCGCGCTGGTGTATTATCTATTACACGACACCGAATTCGCCCTTGCCAACCAAACCGGGGAGAACCTGAAAGACGCCCTGCTCGCGGTCCGTTTCATGACCGGCAAGTACCACACCCCCTGGGGCGTGAACTGTCGCCGTCCCATCCGCGGTCCCATTATGGTCGCCACCTCCGCCGGAATCGGCTACCTGGCGAAAGCCCGGGACGACCGGGAGCTCGGACGCGCCTTCGCCCGGCTGTGGAACCCGGACTACGAAGGTTACCAAAACTTCTTCCGCGCCGCCTCCGCCGGAATCTTCTGGCCCCACGCCCCCGGCTCCCTCCCCCTCCTGCTCGATATCGCGGAGAGGTACGAACCGGAACCCGACCCGCAGGGCCACCGGGCTCATCCCTACGCCGGCATGAACGTCCACCGCCGCGACCGCTGGGTCGCCTCGGTCATCGGCTGGGGTCGGTACCACCAGAACTACGAAAACGGCCGCGGCAACAAGTACGGTCACTACAGCACCCACGGCGTCCTGCAGATCTTCGGCCGGGGCAACCCGGTAACGCCCGAAGAGAGCGGTTTCGTCGAAGCGGGCTTCGACTGGCGCCGACCGCCCGGGGCCACCGTGATCCGGACCTCGCTGGAAACGCTCTCGCAGGTTCCCATCCGCCTTTACACCGACGACCCCTTCCTCGGCGGCGTCGAGCTCGACCGGAACCACGGTCTCTGGGCCATGCGCTTCGAGGACCCGCACCTTCACCACGAAACCGGATTCCGCTTCCGCAAATCGGCTGTGTTTGTCGACGGCACCATCGTTCGGCTGGGATCCGGTATCGCCAATTCCGATACGCAACACCCGACCGAAACCGCCCTTTTTCAGAACATCCTCACCTCCCCCGAACAGAAAGAGGCACTGGAAGCCTTTCCGCTCCGCGAAACCGTCGACCGACGATGGCTCCTCGACGCCGCCGGCAACGGCTATTACGTGCCCGAGGGCCGGTCGATCGAGCTCTTCCACGGACGCCAGGAATCCCGCCACGCCTCCACCGGTCGCGAAACCGGGGGCGATGCCGCGGTCGCCTGGATCGACCACGGCACCGCTCCCGAGAACGACGGCTACGAATACGCCATTCGTCCCGGGGCGGACGCCGACGACATGGAAACCTATGCCGCCGCCCCCGATTACGAGGTCATCCGGCGCGATGCTTCCGCCCACATCGTCCGCTTCCCCGCTGCCGGCGTCACCGCGTTCACCCTGTTCGAGGAAACCGACGACCTGCAGGTCGGTCCCATCCGCTCGACCGACCGTCCCTGTCTCTTCATGACCCGTGCCGACGGCGACCGCGTCCGCGTCGCCATCGCCGATCCGGACCTCCGCCTGTCCACCGAACAGGAAACCGGGACCCGGGCCCATTTCGCCGATCCGAGTGAAGAAGCGCCCCTGCGCATCCAACTCTCGCCCGACTGGCGCCTTGCCGCCGCACCCGACAACATCCGCGAAGAGGCCCCCGGCCAACTCGAAATCATCTGCCGGGACGGCGCCACCTACACGTTCCTCCTCGAACCCGCGCCGTAAGCCGGTTCAGGTTGGTGCCGGAAGCCCCCGGTTACCCGTTTATTTCCCGATGTAAATCTCATCGAGCCAGAACACGTCGTCCGGCCCAACCACCGCTCCCCCGTAGTCCTCGAGATCGCCCATGTGGAGGGACTGGATGGTTTGCACGCCGGGGAAGCTATCCGCGATCCCGCTCACATCCAGGGTTATGTCGTGCCACTCCCCGTCGTCGATCAGCACCCCGTCGCCCCGGGGTTCGGTCTCCGTACCCGCCAGGTAGTGGCGACGCCGGTCGATACGGAAATCCCACGGATCCTTGATGTCATAAGCTGACGGATACGGACTCACAAAGATGGCCACCGGCGTCCCGGGACGGATCCGGTAGCGCATCCGCACCGTGGGGTATTTCCCGATGTCCCAGTTGCGCGGGTGAATGATCGCCGGAATGGGTCCGTTACCACCCTGCGCGGCAATGCGATGATACCCTTTTCCCGTATCCTCGTTCAAATGGTGGGTGTACCTCGCGTAACCGGTCCCCCGCCGGCCCCGGTAAAACTGCCAGTGCACCCACCAGTCCTTGTCGTCGGCATCGAATGTCGTGTGAATCAGCACCTCGTCGTCCTGCGGAGGCTCGACGTTGACGTAACCGACCCCCGTATACGTCACCCCGTTCGCATCGGTCACACGCACCCGAATCCCGTAGTCATATCCCGGCACGAAGCGGTGCCGCACCTGTTCGCCTTCGGTCCGGGTATCATCGCCCAGATGCCATTCATAGGCCACC
>PXDC01000305.1 GCA_003565135.1 Verrucomicrobiota bacterium | reverse complement strand
GGCGGGTTTTTTTTCAAAAATACCCGCCGATTCCGGGACCGGCGGGACCGGCCCGGGCGTTGCGCGAAAGAGTGAACTTATGTTTACAATCCGATCACCGTCCGTTGCTGTCCCGGTCGTCGTCGGAGGCGGGCACCAGCAGTTCCTGGCCGGGGTGAATGACGTCATTGCGGAGATCGTTGAGTTCCTTCAAGGCGGCGACGGTTGTGCCGTGACGCCGGGCGATGACGGTCAGATTGTCGCCCGACCGGACCCGGTAGGTTTCGTAAGCCGGTTCGGGTTCATCCGGTTCCTCCGTTTCGGCCACCTCTTCGCCCCCCGCGCCGGGATCGCTTTCCTCTATTCCCGCCGCCTCGGACTCGGTGCCGGTGTCGGCCGGCCGGTCGCCGCGGGGAAAGATAAGGATCAACAGCGCCAGCAGGTGAACGGCGATTATTACGGCGTAGATCAGGGCCGGTTTCATGTTTCAGCAGTCATAAAAGATTGGATTGGCACGAGCGCGCGGGAGGTCTCGGAACCATTATGTACATGATCGCTTTCCCGTTTGCAAGGCCGGCCCGAAACCGCGGCGGCGAACCGGGAAGGATCGTTGACCGAATTCCTCCTTGACGGACTTCTGGGGCCGAAGGATAAACGGGTTCCTTCAGGGCCTATGACCGCCATTATCCTTTTTTTCATCTTCCTGTTTTTTGCGGCGGTGATGCTGCGCGGAAAGATGCCGGCGCTACTGGCGATTCCCGCCATGGCGGTTCTGATGGCGATGATCTCGGGGGTGGGATACGAGGAAATTCTGGGTGAAATCGTGGTCGACGGAACCACCCGCCTGGGTACGGCTTACATGGCGGTGTTTTTCGGCGCGCTGCTCGGGCAGGTCACCATCCTGACGGGCATTGCCGAACGGATTGTTAAACTGGCGGCCGAATTTTGCGGCGATAAGCCGGTGATCATCACCTTCACCCTGGCGTTTGTCACCGGGGTATTGTTTGTTGCCCTGACCGGTCTGGGCGCGGTGATCATGGTGGGCACGCTGATGCTGCCGATCCTGGTTTCAGTGGGGGTGCCGCGCAAGATGGCGGGGGCGGTATTCATCATGGCTTTCGGTACCGGTTACATCATGAACATGAGCCTGTGGGAGTTTTACCGCACGGCCCTCGGAGTCGATATGAGCCAGGTCAGGATCTTCGCGGTCCAGGTACTGGCGGTGAACTTTGTGGTCACGATCCTGTTTATTTTATTCTACGCCCGGAAAAACCTCCTGTTCGCCACGTGTTCCGTCCGACTCGACCATCGGAAACCGCCGGCCGGCGGGGCGGCGGTTCCGGGAATCGCGCTGTTGACGCCCCTCACACCGTTGATCTTTCACCTCGGCCTGGGGTGGCCGGTCATTCCGGCGTTTATCGGAGGGGCCCTGTACGGGGTACTGACAACGAAACCGCGGGAAGCGAGCCGGATTTTGACCCGCGCGGCGTTGAAGGGGCTCGAATCGGGAGCTCCCGCCATCATCCTTATGGTGGGCATCGGTATGCTCCTGAACATGTCGGGGATGCCGGAGGTGCAGGAGGTCATGGAGCCGGTGCTCGGCGGTCTCGAGCACCTGCCCTGGTGGGGGTTCGTGCTCGGATTCACCCTCCTGTCGCCCCTGGTACTGTTCCGCGGACCGCTCAATCCCTTCGGGCTCGGCATCGGCATTTACGCCATCCTGAACTCGATGGAGGTGTTTCCGGCCCTGGCCATCATGGCTCTTCTCATGTCGCTGACCCAGGTCCAGACGGTTTGTGATCCCACCAACACCCACAATGTCTGGGTGGCCGGGTACACGGAGACCCCGGTCATGGCGATCACCCGAATGACCCTGTTATTCCAGATGTTTGTTGCCTTTTGTGCCCTTTCCCTGGCCGCATTCTGGTACTTTTGAATGAGCCGGGGCGGGACTGAAATCATTTGTTTCCACCATGAGCTTTGCGCGGAGAATTCGTATTGGAATCGACGTCGGGGGTACGTTCACCGACGTGGTGGCGGTGGATGCGGGTACGCGGCAGGTGGTGGGCTACACCAAGGTGGCCACGACCCACGATGCCGCCGAAGGCGTGGCGCGGGGCATCCTCGACGCCCTTCGCGGCATTCTCGACCGCCACGCCATCCAGCCGGAGGAGATCACCTTTCTCGCCCACAGCACCACCCAGGCGACCAACGCCCTGCTCGAAGGCGATGTTTCCCGGGTCGGGGTCATCGGGACCGGCCGGGGCATCACCGGTTGGCAAACGTCGCTCGGCACCCGTTTCGGCGCTTTGAAATTGGCCGAGGGCCGGTACCTCGATTCGGTGCCGGCCTTTGCCCGGGATTCGGCGGAGCATTTCGAAAAGGATCTGGCGGCCGCGCTCCGGCGCATGAAGGACGAGCAGATCGGGTCGATCGTGGTGGTCGAGGCGTTTTCGGTGGACGATCCCGAGACCGAGACGCTCATGGCCGAAGCCGCGCGCGAGGCCGGTTTCGCCGCCACCGCCACGCACGAGGTCTCGTCGCTTTACGGGCTGCGCCTGCGCTTGCGCACCGCGGCCATTAATGCGGCCATTCTGCCGAAGATGATCGAGACCAGCGAAAAGACCGCCGCCGGGGTGGCGGATTCCGGGGTGGACGCGACGCTGATGATCATGCGGAGCGACGGGGGGGTCATGAGCCTGGATGAGATGCGACGGCGACCGATCCTGTCGTTTTTGTCCGGACCGGCGGCCGGAATTGCCGGCGCCCTCATGTACGAAAAGATTTCCGACGGGATTTTCCTGGAGGTGGGCGGCACCAGCACGGATATTTCGGTGATTCGCGACGGTTTACCCCAAACCCGTCCGGCCACCATCGGCGGCAACCGGGTTTTCCTGAACACGCTCGACGTCCGCACCATCGGCCTCGCCGGGGGGAGTATGCTGCGGGTCAAAGAGGGGCGCATCGACGGTGTCGGTCCCCGGAGCGCTCACATTGCGGGCTGCCGTTACCTCGCGTTTTCCAGCCTGGAGGAAATCGAATCGGCCAGGCTGGAGGAAATCGCCACCGCCGGTGACGAAGCCAACAGGTACCTGGTTTTCGTCACCCCGGACGGCTCGCGGATTGCTCCCACCCTGACCTGTGCCGCAAATTGCCTCGGGTACGTGGAGGCCAACCAGTATGCCAGCGGCGATTCCGCGGTGACGCGCGAGGGATTCGCCCGGCTGGGGAAGCATCTGGCAATGGGCGCTGAAGAGGTGGCCGGGGTGATGTTCGATCACGCCCTGCCGCTGGTCGAGGCGCCGCTTCACCGGTTGATCCGCGAGTATCGCCTGGATCCGGATATGGTCGAGCTGATCGGCGGCGGCGGGGGTGCCGCCGCGATTCTTCCGGCCTTGTCCCGGCGGTTGGGTTGGACCACCCGCATTTCCCATCACGCGCCCATCATATCGGCCATTGGGGTGGCTTTGGCCATGGTCAAGGAGGTGGTCGAGCGCAACGTGGTCAACCCGAGTGACGAAGACGTCCTGCGGGTCCGGCACGAGGCGCGCCACGCCGCCGTTCGCGCCGGCGCGACCCCGGAAACCATCGAGGTCCGGGTGGAAGTGGACCGGCAGCGCAATATTCTCCGGGCCACCGCCACCGGCGCGTCGGAGATCCGGGAAGCCCGCGCCGAGGAAGGGAAAGAACTCGATGACGAAGCGGTTCGGGAGATTGCGGTGCGCTCCCTCGGCATGGACGGGGAACACGTTCAGCTGGCGGGCACCGCGGGTGGATTCCGGGTGTTCCTCGGGGTTGAACCGGTGCGGCGGCTCGGCGGCTTGTGGCGGGGGAAACGAGTGGGGGTGCGGGTGATCGATACCGAGGGGGTGGTGCGGCTGCGGCGAACCCGCGGGCGGGTCCTGGAGTCCACGGCCGGAGGGCTCGGCAGCGAATTGAGCGGTGCGGTGGCGGAGGAATCCGTTTACGGCGACGCCGGTCAGGTCCTTCCGGATGTTTTCCTCCTGCACGGGGGGAGAATTGCGAATTTTACCGGCATTTCCCAGGTCGAGCACGTGGTCAAGCTCGCTATGGACGAACTCCAGGGTGCGGCTGAGGACGAAGCCGTGGTGGCCTTGATTTGCCGGAAGGAGTACGACGCATGACCCCGGAAGAGCGGGAGGCCGCCCGCCTGGGACTGACCGTTGAGAAGGAATTTTCTCATCTCCAGAAACCCCGGCCCGGGCATCGGGCGCTCCTGGCGGCGGTCTACCCCGAGGACCGGCGCATCGTTCTTTTCGAGCTCAATATCAAGGCTTTCTGCCGCACACGGGGCATCGATCCGGAGGCGAAAAGGGAGGCTTTGATCCGCCATGAGCTGTACCATTTTCGGCGGTGGCTGGGGTGCCGGCGCCAGGGACGTCGCTGGCACCCCCGTCACCCCGTCGAAGAGCGCGAGGCACGGCGCGCGGAGGCGGGTTTGAGCCCGGAAACGGGGTCAATGGAGGGGTGATTTCCGTCAGATTCTCCCGGCACCCCTGAAACGTGCCCATATTGACGGATGGCACCCCGGTAGCGGTCGCCGACGGGCGAAAACACCCCGGGATATTTCACGCGCTGGCTTGACCTGAACCCCGAATCGGGGTTTCGATGGAGGGTGTTTCGCTACATTCCATGATCAACAGCAGAATCGTCATCACCGGCGTCGGCCTGACCGCACCCAACGGAGATACCCTGGAGGAATTCCGCGGCAACCTCCTGCGCGGAGTGGCCGGGGTCGAGAATATTGAAACCCGTTACATGGGGACGGTACACGCCGGGGTTTGTCATTTTGATCCGCTGAAATACCAGAAACGAAAGGCGCTGCGCATCGGGACCCGGGCCGGGAGCGTCGCCATATACTGCTCGCAGGAGGCGGTGAGGGACAGCGGCCTGGATTGGGAGGGGTGCGATAAGGACCGGGTGGGGGTGTACCTCGGGGTCACCGAGCATGGAAACGTCGAAACCGAGAACGAGATCCACAACATTTCGCAGTTCGACTACGATACCCGCTACTGGACCCATCACCACAACCCCCGCACGGTCGCCAACAATCCCGCGGGCGAGGTGACCATAAACATGAAGATCACCGGCCCGCATTATACCATTGGCGCCGCCTGTGCGGCGGGCAACGCGGGGTTGATCCAGGCGTTGCAGATGCTGCGCCTGGGGGAGGTCGACGTGGCCCTGGCCGGCGGGGTGAGCGAGAGCATTCACACCTTCGGCATCTTCGCCGCCTTTAAAAGCCAGGGCGCCCTGGCCCACCACGAGGATCCGGGAAAGGCCAGCCGGCCCTTCGACCGCGACCGCAACGGCATCGTGGTCAGCGAAGGCGGGTGTGTTTTTACGGTCGAACGCCTGGAGGACGCGCAGGCGCGGGGGGCGAAGATCTACGCCGAGATCGCCGGGTACGCGCTCAACTCGGACGCCCGGGATTACGTGCTGCCGTACCATGTCCAGCAGGAAGCGTGTGTCCGGCAGGCACTGAAGCGGGCCGACCTGGAACCATCCCGGGTCGATATCGTGAACACGCACGCCACTGCCACGCCGCTCGGCGACGAGCAGGAATGTATCGCCCTGCGCAACGTTTTCGCCGATTGCGCCGGGACCTACATCAACAATACCAAAGGTTTTATCGGGCACGCCATGGGTGCGGCCGGTGCGCTCGAACTGGCCGGCAATCTGCCGTCGTTCGACGACGGATGTATTCACCCCTGTCTCAATGTCGACCACCTCGATCCGAAGTGCGAAATGAACAACCTCGTCCTCGGCAAGCCCCTGGAGGGTAAAAAAGTCGACGTCATCCTGAACAATTCATTTGGAATGCTGGGAATTAATTCGGTTTTGATTGCCAAGCGTTTCACCGGGTAGTAACGTCAACCCTTTTGATCCTATGACCCAAGAAGAGTGCAAACAGATCGTTGTTAAGATTATCGCGGATATCGCGCCCGACGAGGACGTGAGTGACCTCAAGGACGATGTTCGCCTGCGCGACCAGCTCGACCTCGATTCCATGGATTTCCTGGATATAGTCATGGAATTGCGCAAGCAGTACGGGATCGAGGTGCCCGAGGAGGATTACACGAAACTGGCATCGCTGGACAGTTGCGCCGAGTACCTGACACCCAAGTTCAAGGAAAAGCAGTCCGTCTGAACCGATCGCCCGGGGCGTCCCCCGGAACGGGGGTTGTGGAGGATGCCGGAAACCGCGCTAAAGTCACCCGGGGATTCCCATTATGACGTGATCGTCATCGGCGCCGGTATGGCCGGGATGGCCGCGGCCATCCGACTGGCTCATTTCGGGAAAAAGGTCTGTCTCCTGGAGCGCCACACCGTCATCGGGGGCCTCAACAGCTTTTATAAACTCGGCGGCCGCAAGTACGACGTCGGGTTGCACGCAGTGACCAATTTTGTGCCGCGGGGGGTACGCGGCACGCCGTTGGTCAAACTGCTGCGTCAGTTACGGATTCACCGGGAGGAAATCGATCTCTGCGAACAAATGGGGTCGAAGGTTCGTTTTCCCGATATTGAGCTCGCCTTCACCAACGATTTTTCCGTTCTGGAAAGTGAAGTGGCGCGGACGTTTCCCCGCGAGATCGACGGTTTTCGCGCCCTGGCGAAAGAGGTGGCCGCATTTGACGACCTGGCCGGCAACCGAAGCGACTCTTCCGCGCGGGCGCGGATACGTGCTTT